>CAYQTY010000089.1:0-4772 GCA_964420535.1 uncultured Leptolinea sp.
GCTGCCAACAGCGCCGATCAGAAGGGTGTTGCCAACCTCGGCATGTTCGGTTTCCCCGAAGTTGAAGGTGGCGCCGGTAAAGGCACCGATGTTGTCGGTGGCGGTAACGGTTTCGCCATTGGCAAGAATGCTTCCCCCGAAGCTGTTGACTTTGCCAAATACCTGACCAGTGTTGAGAACCAGACCATCATTGCTGCCAGCGGCACGGGTATCCCCGTAGTTGCCGGAGCTGAAGTTGGCCTGAAAGATGCCAACATGAAACTCGTACAGCAGGCGTTCGCCAAAGCAGAATACTTCCAACTGTACTATGATCAGTTCCTGCCCGCTCTGGTTGGCGGTGCCATCAACGATGAAACTCAGAAACTCTTCGCTGGACAGGCTACACCTGAAGAAGTAGCGAAAGCAATTGAAGCTTCCGCTGCCGAAAATATGAAATAAGTAGTAAGTAATAAGACAGGTGCGGAAAGGGGTTTCTAAACCCATTCCGCACCTGTTGTTGAATCAGCAGTACCTGTTCCGCAGGTGTTGTCCAGAGATGTATCATTGAATCAATCCGCAGTGCCTGCGGAACATTATCCGTAAAATATCATTATTTTGGCGGATACACCATTCAAGAAAGGGATATTATGGAATCTCTCCCTGCATTATCGGAAAAGAAAAAACCAATAAATAAGAAGCGCCTTTCCCGCCGAACGCAAGATGGTATTGTCATCACATTGTTTCTGTTACCCGCTCTTATTCTATTTTTCCTCTTTGTGATCTATCCCATCTTCCGCTCGGTTTATTACAGCACCTTTGATTGGAAAGGTCTGGGTCCCGCTGTTAATAACATCGGTCTTCGAAACTACGAAAAGATCGTTACTGATGTTGTGTTTATGAAAGCTATTAAGAATGTATTAATTATTATCATTCTTTCACTCGGGCTACAGCTTCCGGCAGCTATTCTTCTAGCGGTTTTAGTTGGCAAGAAGTTACCTGGTAGAGCACTGTTCCGAACAATTTTTTTCCTGCCTTATGTTCTGTCAGAAGTCAATACAGCGATTATGTTTATGCTGTTATATAACGCCGATCCAGAAAGAGGATTTTTAAACGCGATTCTTGTCAACCTGGGCCAAAAACCAGTTGCCTGGTTAGGTGATCTAAACGTAGTGCTTATGGCAGTTTTTATTGCTCTAACCTGGAAGTATTTCGGTTTTCATATGCTTCTTTATTTAACCGGATTACAAAACATCCCAACTGAAATCGAAGAAGCTGCCACTATGGACGGAGCAAATGCGTTTCAGAATTTCTTCTTTATTACATTACCCCTGCTTTCAAGTACATTAAAAACATCTGTCTATATGTCAGTCCTGGGTTCAATCCAACAATTTATTCTGGTATGGATAATGACCCAGGGTGGGCCGGTGAACGCCAGCGAAACAATGGCTACCTATATGTATCGTTTTGGTTTTGTTCGATTCCAATTCGGGTATGGTTCTGCCGTGGCAATCATCATGTTCATTTTGTGTGTCATCTTTTCCTTACTATACCAACGCTTAACCCGCGAACCGGATTACCTTACAGGTCTTTAGAAAGGATAAACTCCATGAAACGAGTCCTTATTACCCCCCGCTGGATGCGCAGAGCAGTTCCCCGGTTCTTTCAATATCTCGTATTGATCATCGCGACAACTCTGATTTTCGTTCCTATAATTATTCTACTTTTTGGTAGTGTTAAAACCACCGGGCAGATGTATTCCCACCCTTATGATTTTCCAAACCCACCTCACTGGGAAAATATCATAAATATTTTAAAAACACCCAGTTTCTGGAATATGATGAAAAACAGTATGATCGTCATGATTTCAACAACGATCGGCACGGTTTTTATTTGTGCGTTGGTGTCTTTTGTGCTCGCCCGACTCGAATTTCGTGGTAAGAACTGGGTTTACAATCTTTTCACTCTGGGACTTATGTTCCCGATTAATGTTGCCATTCTGCCAGTGTACTTTGTTCTCAGACAGCTGACCCAACTAGGAATTCCCATGATTGATACTCTTTTTGGCGTCATAATGGTCCAAATAGCGTTTCAATTATCGGGAAATATCTTAATCCTTAAAGGTTTTTTCACAGCTGTACCCACCGAATTGCAGGATGCGGCTTATATCGATGGTTGTACCAATTTTGATTTCTTCTGGCGCATCATGCTACCGCTGGTAAAACCATCTCTGGCGGCTGTGGCAGCACTGGTAATGATTGTCAGTTGGAATGATCTTCTCGTCCCACTTGTTGTATTAAACAGTGACAAGTTATGGACGCTTCCCCTTGGTACCATGCAATTCCAAGGACAATGGGGGCAAGACCTGGCCCTTGTATCTGCGTTTGTCACACTCGCCTCAATTCCGACGGTCATATTCTATCTTTTTGCAGAACGTCAAATTGTCGCGGGACTCACAGCCGGAGCAGTAAAAGGGTAGCCCGGCTACACTTCACGTTGTCTCTTTCTCCTGGCCGGATGAGCAGTCTCGCTCATCCGGCCAATCTGTTTAAAATGCCTGTTATTTTTCCTATACGCGATGAGTCAATTTATCAGACATCTCAATAAATTCATTGTAGCGTTTACCGGCTTCGTTCTGGCTGGCTTTCACGGAATCATAAATTTCATCCAAATGCTCTTCCAACATTATGACGATCTTCTGGTCGATTCGGTGTTCAACAGAAGCCTTTTTCAGTATGTCCATCACTTCATGGGGTGGAAGTCCGTCACGATAGGGGCGTTTTTCGACAAGAGCCGTGAAGATATCGGCAACAGAGATGATACGCGCACCCATAGGTATCTCATTCCCTTCAAGATGAAACGGATAGCCATACCCGTCCAGCCGCTCATGGTGGTAGGCGCCCCACTCCCGGACCACATCAAGGATCTGAAGTGTCTCCATTATTCTGAAGGTGTGATACGTATGCCTCCTGACAACATCATATTCCATGGGTGTCAATTGCTCAGGTTTCTCCAGTATTTCAGATGGAACCGCCAGTTTTCCGAGGTCGTGGAGCAAACCGGCCAGATGAAGATAGTGGCAATCTGACTCACTAAAACCAGCATACTTACCCAACTTGATAGCGCAGGCTGCCACGCCAGCGGAATGGGTGGCGGTAAATGGACTACGGAAGTCGATGATCCGGCTAAACAGGTTGGATAGTCCCAAAAAATCATTATCCATAATTTTAAGTTTGGACCAGTCCAACCGCCGGCTCAAGGTGTTCAGTGACAGTGAGTAGACTGTATCCAACCAGAAAGATTCCACCTTTGAAATCTCTTTCAAGGCTTTTACCTGCTTTGGGACAAACCGGTCACCGGATTCGGGTTCAATTTTCTTAATAATGCCTTCCACCTGATCCAATATCTCTATATTCGGATTGATCAGAATGGCCACGCGATCTGCCAGATGCAAAAGGTGTGATGACGCCGATACTGGAATACCATCCAATTGAGCGCCTTTCCCGTTTTCCCAGGGAACATGGTGAAACCGGACAATATCAGCCACCCGATTAAATGGAGCAAACGTGCGGAGGAGCAGATACCCACGAACCGCGTGGCCATAGGGATCCTGATATTCAAAATCAAGCGCCCCAAGCCTGTCTTGCCGCGAGAGTCCGCCGATATCATGCAGGGCAGCCGCCATAACCAGGTCGCGGATCTCGGCTTCAGTGAATTTCAACTGCGATGCCAGGTTATACACAACCTGAACAGTCCGGCGGTGATGGTCAGCCACCAGCGGGCTAACCAGGTCAACCGCTTCTGAAACGCACAAAGCCAGGTCAAAAATGGAAGTAAAGGATAAAGGTTTCGTCTTCAAGTCAACCTCCTGCTTCCAAACCGGATATGTTCGCAACTGAGGTGTGATATTGACGGGATGACAGATGTATTGCGTTTAAATAAGAAGAATTATTGCTGGTTTTCGACTTCAGTCCCCTATCCCTGGAATTATCAGATCCAAATAAGAATGTGATGTTTTAAAATATTATGGTGGGTTGTCTGTTTTGGAATATCTGATATAAAGGGACGAAAGCCTATGGTGACCGGTTCATTGATCACAATACTATGATAGAGGGAATTCCATAATTACGCCAGAACAATACCTGTTAATTTTCGCGGTGACGGTTGCCGCCGGCGCGATCAACGCGCTGGCCGGTGGCGGCACCCTGTTGACGTTTCCCTTGTTGATGGCCGTAGGTCTACCATCGGTCAGCGCCAATGTGACCAACCAGATTGCCCTGATGCCGGGTTTCTTCGGCGCCGCGCTGGCTCAGATCAAAGACCTGAAGGGGCAGGAGAAGCGGTTGATGCTGCCGTTGCCGGTTTCAGTGCTGGGCGGGCTACTGGGCGGCTGGCTGCTCATCCGATCGGGTGAACGGCTATTTAACGATATCGTCCCGTTCCTGATATTGATCGCGGCGTTGCTGCTTGCCGCGCAGGATACCATCCGCCGCTGGCTCATGCACCGTTCTGAAGCCGGTCATATTCACTTGACGGATGCATGGGTGGTCATTCCGGTATTCATGGCTACGATCTACGGGGGGTATTTCGGCGCGGCCGCCAGTATCATCGTGCTGGCTGTCACCGGGTTGGTGCTGGAAGATACCCTTACCCGCCTGAATGCCATTAAACAGGTTATTGGCCTGGTCTCCGGGACGGCAGCGGCTGTGTTCTTTGCCTTCACCGGGCAGATCAACTGGTCGGTGGCGTTCGTTATGATGGCCGGTTCGCTGCTGGGCGGATTGCTGGGCGGCCGT
>CAYQTY010000089.1:4836-9288 GCA_964420535.1 uncultured Leptolinea sp.
GGATCATAGTGTCGGTGGGGTTGGTACTGGCGGTGATCTACTTTGTGAAATAAGGAGTAATGAATGGGACCTGGTCATTTTGGCGTAGCGCTGGCGGCAAAACCACTGGCACCTCGTGTGCCAGTCTGGGTATTACTGATCGTCAGCGAAGGAATAGATATTCTCTTTTTTCTTTTCTCAATACTGGGAATTGAAAAACAGTCAGTTTCAAGAACAAGTCTGGAACATGGTATTGAAATACTGGTTCCGGGGGTAATTCTATGGTCACACGGCCTTTTTATGGCTGTGCTATGGTCTTTGTTGGCCGGGCTTATCACATATTTTGTGCTACGTGAAAAGAAACCGGCTCAAGTAGTAGGGCTCGTTTTCTTCAGTCACTGGGTGCTGGATTTTCTGGTACACAATCCAGATTTACCGGTACTTTTTGATGGTTCACCCACCGTTGGTCTGGGATTATGGGGAAGCGGACCTGGAATGATCTTCAGTGGTATTCTGGAATTGGTTATATTGGGCGGCGGTTTGTTCATTTATCTTCAGTGGCGTCGAAAACAGGTAAAACAAACAAATAATTAGAACGAATGAAAATTTTTTTGAAAGACCGGTATTTTCTGAGTATTGGTCTTTGCAATGCTGGCGGGGAGGGCGGGTTTCGGATATTATCCCCTTTCGGGGGCCCCGGTTGAGAATAAAAAAAGGTCTGCTTTTCGCAGACCTTCATTCTTGCTGGCGGGGAGGGCGGGTTTCGGATATTATCCCCTTTCGGGGGCCCCGGTTGAAAATAAAAAAGGTCTGCTTTTCGCAGACCTTCATTCTTGCTGGCGGGGAGGGCGGGATTCGAACCCGCGGCTGAGGAACCCCAGCACTCACTTAGCAGGCGAGCCCAATCGGCCACTCTGGCACCTCCCCAATATCCATTTGTTAATGAAAAGCCTATTGGCTTTCAGGCGGAAGGAGAGGGATTCGAACCCACGGTGAGTTTCCCCACACCTGTTTTCAAGACAGGCGCCTTAAGCCACTCGGCCATCCTTCCCGAGAGGAGCATTTTATCATATCTCAGGCTAATCAGGAAGAATTTATCCTTTTCTACCCGCGCAGTTCAAACCGGTAACTCACCTTGCCCAGGCGGATGATATCCCCGTTGTGCAGGGCGGTTCCCAGGTTTGAGACCGGTGTGCCGTTCACCCATGTACCTGAAACCGAGCCGGCGTCTTCCAGCCAGTAGCCATCCGTACGGTGCAAAATGCGCACATGCAATCCGTCCACACTGGGTGACGGGATGACCACGTTGGCGCGGATCGGGCTGCTTCCCAGGGTCATCACACTTTCACTCAATCTGATCCCCGGTTGGGTGGTGATGTTGTCACCGTCACCGAGTGAAAACAGCCATCCTGTGGTATCGCGCGGCGTCACCAGCGTTGATGGGGTTGTTTTCCCCTCTGACAGGTTGACTACCACGGCAATCCGTTCCACCGGGCGCGTATCAGCCCGGGTTGAGGCCGGCTTCAATGCCGGTTTTGACCGGCTTTGCTTCATACGGTACTGGGTGAAGAGTGCCGCACCAATGATAAGGAAAATGGCCCCAATGGACAAAGCCAGCCGCTCAGAAGAGATGGTTTCCAGCCAGTTGGCCGCCGGCACCGGTGGAACAGTGACCTCCAACGGCAGCACAACGGTCTGGTTATTCATTCCCAGCTCGTCGCGTATGGTCACCTGAAGGCTATATGTTCCGCCGGTCTTGATCTTTGTCACCGGCCATTTCAATTTCTCAAACGGGGGCACGTTGCGTTCATCCACCGTCTGTCCGTCAACCAGCAGCCGGGTGACCTGAATGTTCCGCGGGTGGCTGTCAAGAAATTCGTAGCGGATATCCACCGGAATTTCCGGTGGTTCCAGCAGGTAACTGCCGTTTTCCTGCCTGACCCACTTCAGATCCACCTGTTCGGGCGGATTGACAAACATCACGTTGGGCGCTTTGACCGTTACATCAAAGCTCTCTTCCAGTGACTGCGCCTGAAAAGCATCTGTCTGAACAATAAGGGTTACATTCTGCAGACCACTCTTATTTACCCGCGATCGGTAAACCACCTCGTATTGTCTGCGTAGGGGCTGCAGGTAGTTTTCCACCGGCGGCAGTGCTTCCCGTCCGGTGAACCGGTACACTTCTCCACCGGTGCGGTCTGCCAGTGATTGAATGGCCTTCTCTGATTCGGGTTGTTTCGCCGAAAGTGGAGCAACCAGCCAGATATTGATCTTAATTCCGCCCCCCGCCGCCTGCTCTGCGAGGTTATCCACCGCTTTTGCCAGTCCGGAGGAAATCAACGGGGTGATGTACAGGATGGTTTGCTTCATGCCCGGGTTTGCCGGTGACCCCGTGGCCAGTTCAACTGCCTTTGATAGGCTGGTAAGGCTGGGAGTGGCGTTGATCAGTTCAGGGCTGAGTGTGTTGAACGCCGCCGTCCACTTATCCGGAGAGTCAAGGTGCGCGGCTTTCACACCCGCATTGGTCACAAGGGTGACAGAGTCGCCCTTGCCAATCGATTCCGCCTGCGGCACCCAGTCCAACAGGGCGTCTTTGATCAACTGCAAATTAGTCTTACTGGAGATGCGGTTCCCCAGTACCGGACCACCGTTGACCGCCACAATGAAATCGACCGCGTTTGGAGTCTCGCGCACTTCATCCACCGGGCGCATTGTCCCGTTCTCGTTGACACGTATATCATCTACGGTCAGGTCGGAAACAAAGCTGCCATCCGGCCGGTAAATATCCGCTTCCAGGTATATATTCGGGAACTTTGACGGATCAAGACGGTTGATCTTGATACGCGCTTCATTTTGTGCCAGAACCGAAGGCACACCGGCAGCCTGGCCAGCCATGCAAATTAACAGAAAAGCAAATAAACCCCTTGAAAGTTTGCGCTTCTTGCCACACCGGCCCCAAAGCGGCGCCGGTATGGCATGTTTTTTAAAACACTTTGTGGCTGCGAGCAAAACTCTACCGAGGTCCATAATGTCCACTACTCTGTTCTCTCGGTTTAATTACCGGGTTATTCCCATTCAATGGTTCCGGGCGGCTTACTGGTGACATCATAGACCACTCTGTTCACGCCCGGAACTTCATTCACAATGCGATTAGCCACCCTGGCCAGCAAGTCTGCCGGCAGGCGCGCCCAATCGGCCGTCATAAAATCATCCGTGGTTACAGCCCGGAGGGCTACAACTTCTTCGTACGTGCGGTAGTCACCCATCACGCCCACTGATTTAACCGGCAGTAACACGGCGAAAGCCTGTGCCGCGCGATCATCTTCACCCGTTCCGCCGGCTTTGAGCCAACCGGATGTGGATAGCTCATCCGTGAAGATCGCGTCGGCTTCCCGCAGACGATCCAGCCGTTCGCGGGTGATGTCACCCAGGCAGCGGACGGCCAATCCGGGGCCGGGGAAAGGTTGCCGCCAGACCAGTTCTTTGGGCAGCCCGAGGGCTTCACCCACCAGCCGGACTTCATCTTTAAAGAAATAACGCAGCGGTTCCACCAGCTTGAATTTCATATCTTCGGGAAGTCCACCCACATTATGATGTGACTTGATCCGGGCGGCTTTATTGCGGTCCGGTCCACTGGATTCCACCACATCAGGGTAGATGGTTCCCTGTACCAGGTAGTCGATCTGCCCCAGGCTGCGGGCATGGTTTTCAAACACACGGATGAACGTTTCACCGATCAGCTTGCGCTTTGCTTCAGGATCGGTGACATTCACCAATGATTGCAGGAACCAATCGGTGGCATCAATACACACAAATTTGTCACCCATGATGGGTTTGAATGCCTGTTCCACATACACACGCTCATTTTTCCGCAGCAACCCATGATCAACAAACACGGCATTCAGACGGCTGCCAACCGCTTTTGCCGCCAGAGCAGTAGCCACACTGGAATCCACACCGCCGGATACCGCGGATAGTACATTGGCATCGCCGACCTGCGCTTTGATACGGTCAACTGCCAGTTCGATCATGGACGCTGGCGTCCATGTGGGTTTCGCACGGCAGATATTAATGACAAAACGGTGCAAAATTTCCATACCCTGAGGGGTGTGACGAACTTCGGGATGGAATTGAACACCATAAATCCGGCGGGAGGGATCACCCATGGCGGCATACGGGCAGCTCGGGTTTTCCGCCAGTACGCTAAATCCGCCTGGGATCACATTGATTCGGTCACCGTGCGACATCCACACATCCAGAATGCCATCCGGGATCAGGGGATTTTCTTTGATGACATGGATCTGAGACGGTCCAAATTCACGTTCACCGGCCGGAATGACCTGCCCGCCCAGAACGCGCGTCAACGCCTGCATACCATAACAGATGCCCAGAATAGGCACACCCGTTTGCAAAACAAACGGGTTTAACGAGGGCGCGTCTTCCTCGTAGACAGACGAAGGACCGCCGGAAAGT
>CAYQTY010000089.1:9298-10911 GCA_964420535.1 uncultured Leptolinea sp.
CAACAGGGTGAAGCGCTTCCATTTTGTCCGCTGGTGCGTCCCATGGAAGAATTTCACTGTAAACATGGAGCTCGCGAATGCGGCGGGCTATCAATTGTGTATACTGGGAACCAAAATCAAGAATAAGTATCGTATCCATATACCTTACCTGTGCCGGGTTCTTTCCATTATACAGGATGAGGTTAAAAATCCGGTATAAAAGTCAAGCCGGCATCAGATATAATTGCGACCATGAAACAGGCCGCAGTGTTTTTACTCGCGACACTTTTTTTGATCGGTGGATGCGTTCCCGCGCAAACCAGCGATAAAACGGAAAAAGATGCTTCCGCGTACATTCAAAACAAAGGCTCAGACACCATGGTCAACCTGGCGTTGCTCTGGGCGGAGGCATATCAGAAAGAGAACCCCGGGATTCGGATATCTGTTACCGGCGGCGGTTCAGGAACCGGCATCACCGCGTTGATGACGAACACGGTGGATATTGCCAACGCATCACGTGCCATTAAAGCGGAAGAGATTGAAGAAGCAAAAAACCACGGCTTTGAACCTGTTGAATTTGTGGTCGCCCGCGATGCCATCGGGGTGATCGTCAACCCGGCCAACCCGGTGAAAGAATTAACGCTTAAGCAGGTTTCCGATATCTTTCAGGGGAAGATCGAAAATTGGAAAGATGTAGGCGGTGAAGACCGTCCGATCGTGCGGCTATCCCGCGAGTCAAATTCGGGTACGCATGTCTATTTCCTGGAAACCGTCATCCGGCTGGGTGACAAGGAAAATAAAGACCTTTTTTCAGAGACCACATTGCTTTTGCCTTCATCAGAAGGGATCATTGCAGAAGTCCGTGACAACCCTAACGCCATCGGCTATGACGGCCTGGGGTATATCACACATGAAGTGAAATTGCTGGCGGTAGCCAAAGACGAACATTCCGACTTTGTGATCCCTTCGGTGGCGACCGTGAATGAAAACAAATACCCGATCTCCCGCGATCTGTATATTTACACGCACGGAGAGCCGGAGGGTACGGTAAAAACATATCTGGATTGGATCATGGAAACAGAAGCACAAAAAATAGTGGCTGACACCGGGTTTGTCCCGGTAAGCATGGCGGGGAATTAACCATTGGACGAATTGCGTTCCATGCCCGTATGGCGGGAAACCCTTGTCACCCGCGTAATTCAGATATGCGGATATTCCAGTATTCTGTTTGTTTTACTGATCCTGTATTTCCTGCTGAGTGAAGGTGTACCCGCGCTCTGGAGAACTGAATTTGCCAGTCTGATGGGCACACGCTGGTATCCCACGGAAAGCCATTTTGGAATCTGGCCGCTGGTATTCGGTTCGGTTTTAATCACCCTGGGCGCCGCTCTCGTGGCTGTTCCATTTGGTGTGGGCACTGCTGTATACATCTCTGAAATCGCACCACGCTGGACAAAGGAACTGCTCAAACCTCTCGTGGAACTACTGGCCGGTTTGCCCTCGGTAGTACTGGGATTTCTGGGCATTCAGGTGTTGGTGCCGTTCATCCGCCGCTTCTTTGACCTGCCCACCGGGCTGACCACACTGACCGGTGCGGTTTTGCTCGGGATGATTTCCATCCCGACCATTGTCTC
>CAYQTY010000090.1:0-10892 GCA_964420535.1 uncultured Leptolinea sp.
GCGATGAGCCGGAGTAATCAAATGTGCCAACGGAGAAACCAGCAAACGCCGGGGAGAAATGTCGATCCCCGCTTTTTTTAACGTATCAATTTCGGTCAGCAGCGTTATAGGATTGATCACCATTCCGGCGCCCATGATTCCGATTGTATGGGAATGGACAATTCCGGAAGGGATGAGGTGAAGTTTGAAGGTCTGGGTACCAACCGTTACGGTGTGACCGGCGTTGTCACCACCATTGTAGCGGCAGACCAGAGCGGCATCCGCTGAAAGCAGATCAACCACACGGCCTTTCCCTTCATCACCCCATTGGGTACCGACAATAATGTGAATGGGCATGGCAGACTCCTGTTACTTGTGCTTGCTCTTCTCGTACTTTTTCGGATCAACCGAAGCGATATAGGGTAAATTACGTCCCTTTTCATCAATGTCTAAACCGTATCCCACCACGAACACATCCGGGATGGCAAACCCGAGATAATCAATAGGAACATCAACCCGGTGGCGTTCGACCTTATCCAGTAACGCGCAGATTTTGAGGCTGCGCGGGTTGCGGTCAAGTAATAATTTGCGGACGGTATTAATCGTGAATCCGGTGTCAACGATGTCATCGATCAAAATGACATCCCACCCTGAGATGTTGGTCTTGTGGTCAGAATCGATGCGCACAAACCCGCTGGATTCAGAACCCGAATACGATGAAACAGACATGAAATCCATAGTTAATGGCATCTGAACTTTACGCATCAGGTCTGTCATAAAGACAACGCTGCCGCGTAGCAAACCGAGAAGCAGCAGTTTCTCGGAATCACGGTAATCATTATGAATCTGATTACCAATAAAGGTCACTCGTTTTTCGATTTCTTCTGGTGTGAATAAGACTTTGCCGATGAAATCGTACGGGAATTCAACTTCAGACGACATCAAAAAAGCTCCATTGCATAGGGTATGGATCAAGAACAACGCCTATGATAAAGCATTTTTGGGTAAACAACGGGTGAATATTCAATCTCTAATTTTTCAGTTTTCGTTCAAAGCCCAGAGAAGGCGTTAACGGAATACATGTCGACCGGTGGATTTTTTCAGGCGGCAGTGAATTATTATGAACGTGCGCGAATCTCAGTCGGGCATCGCACAACGGAATCCGATATTGTTCGACCGGGTTATTGGAATGGACCCCCATCGGACGAATACCCGGATATTGGACATGTCATCGCCCCAGGAACCTCCGCGGATTGTTCTTTTGTACCCAAAATCCGGCCCTTGCGGATTTTCTTTCTGGCTGGTTTTGTAATAGGTTTCATCGTACCAGTCAGCCGTCCACTCGCGGACGTTGCCGGCCAAATCAAATGCGCCATACAGGCTGGCGCCGTCCGGGTAATTACCGGTGTGAACTGTATCACCCATCGGATTGTTGTAATTCGCGAGCGAAGTAGATGGAATGGTATTTCCCCACGGATATATCCGCGCGTTAGAACCGCGCGCGGCTTTTTCCCATTGCGCTTCCGTGGGAAGTGTGCGGCTTGCCCACTTGCAGTAGTCAGCCGCGTCATTCCAACTGATGTTGATCACCGGATAGTTGGCGTATTGTTCCCCATTGTAATATTTAACACGGTTGTGTGATGTTTTATCTTCCGGTTCGTCACAGGCTTCCGCGCTGACACACATCGCGTATTGTGCGTTGGTGATTTCAGTTCTATCGATCCAGAAAGCGTCCAGAAAAACCGTATGTCCGGGAGCCATATCTTTTTTACTACCGCGGTCGAACCCCATGGTAAAGTCACCTGCCGGGACGTAGACCATTTCCATGCCATCAATATTGGAGGTTTTTGCTGTACCAATCTTCAATCCGGCTGCGCTGGTATCCTGTGTGGCAGTCGTGGGTTGTGTACGTAAAGGCGAAGGTTCCATAGAACCTGTCATCAGAGTACTCAATAATACCGGGATAAATATGAAGGGAAAGGTTGATCGCTTCATCGTCGTTCTCCTGTACTTGAACGATATAGATTGAATTTGATCAATCAAACCTATTGTAAGGTTAATACGAGGGTGATACCACCGGTATAACCGCTTTGCGCTTTGAAAGTGTTTTTATGTCAATTATAAATTACTGGTTAAGAATTATTTATGGGTATATGAGATAACAGGAATTAAAAACTAAATCAACGGCACTGATTAATTATCCACATGTACAGCAGAGACATCAAAACCATCCTTTTTTAGCTGATCCAGGAGGTCTTTTTCCATTTGTGCGTTGGATGGCAAAATTGCTCCATCGCATAAACCGGGCTCGCTGTCCAATGTTCCAGATGTCCACTGGTTGTCACTGGTTGTCAGCTTTAACCATCTGTTACAGACGCTTGTTGTGAAATAGTCGAATTGGAAGAAGGGCGGATTAGAAGCGTTATTGTGGTATTGAAATCCGTCTCCAACAGCTTCGGTTTTTTCGACATTTGCTGAAAATATTGGCCGCAATGCGGGTGGATTTCCGTGAATTAAAGACTGCCCACCCATCCAGGATGGTTGTGGAATTTGTAGATAATCCAGAATAGTTGGTGCGATATCCAGATTTTGTGTGTTTTCTGTAATTATGCCCGCGTATTTTCCCCCGGGGAAACGGATCATCAGTGGGATGCGCTCGAGAGGCTTCCAGTTCTGGGCGTGGTCTGTATAAAGGATCAAAATTGTATTATCGAGTTTGCCGGCCTCTTTCAACGAATTGACCACTCTATTGACATTCTTATCGAAATCAATAAGAGTATCATCGTAAAAATCCGTCATCCAATATTGATCCTGTACTTTCCCTCCAGAAAATTTTTGTGACCGGGGGATAAAAAAGTCACCGTGTGTGCCCATCAGATGGATGTGTACAAAGAAAGGCTGGTTCCCTTCCTTGATCAATTCGTCCAACTGGACTAGGCGTTTTTCATCGCCTTCAGGGGCGGATGCCTGGGTAACAAGAAGCCAGGGATTATCCATTTGATGGATATAGAAAATATGGCATAAGCGATCATATATCCGTTCAAATATTGTCTCCAGGAAAAAGACTATATCATTTGAAACTACGGTTCGTAATGTTTGAATTACCGGGCCATTATTAACATATTCATCATTTACCCGGTCAAATCCATCCAAAATATTCAATTCAGTTGCGTCTATATAATGTGGAACGGTTATCTCAACCGACGTATAGCCCAATTCTTTCAGGATTCCCGGAAGATGCTGGTATGCATCGGTTGAGCGTAAGATATCTGGTGGAAAACTTACCCGGGTTTTCGATGGTAGTTTTCCTGTAAATATAGATGTAATCGAACCAGCAGTTTTTCCCGAATTGCTCAAGTGGTTTTTCATAAGCAACGATTCGGATGATAGTTCTTTTAAATAGGGTGTAGTGTCACGCTCATAACTATAGAGTGATAAATTACTTGCTGATATACCATCGCTTCCCAGAAGAATAATGTTAGGCCGAGCAGAAACAT
The DNA here is from genome assembly GCA_964420535.1 of uncultured Leptolinea sp. Taxonomy (GTDB): domain Bacteria; phylum Chloroflexota; class Anaerolineae; order Anaerolineales; family Anaerolineaceae; genus Leptolinea. The sequence continues at coordinate 3,477 of CAYQTY010000090.1, forward strand.
TTTCTGCCTCCAGGATAAACTGTTTATCCATTTTTGGAGGAATATCCAGGAAAGTCACAAGAGAGGATAAAGACAGGATGAAAACGGGGATCCATAACAGAGGTGATCTCTTAAATTTCCCAGGATTTTTTACCAGAGACGGATGAAATTCTTTATGGATGCGAATTAAAAGGAGTAAAAAAACCAGACTAAAGATGCCGCGAACCATTCCAAAGGTATTGACTACTCCAAACCGGAAAAGTGTATAGGTGAAATTATCAACCAGTAGAAGGATTGTTATTCCTGCAAAGAATACCGGAATTAGCCCGGCAGTCCATTTGAAAATGAAACGGCCCCTGTTTGATGGAATAGCATTGGCTAGAAGGAATAGAAGTGCCGCTATTGAGAAACCAACCAGAAAAACAATGATGTTTGTTTCCAGCCATACCTTTATTTTGTCCCAGACATTCATCCCGCTCATAATTGACGGCTTGGTCACAAAATACAACCATTCCATCGAGGTATAAAAGGCTATGGAATAGAAGGAAAGCAAAAATAAGTTGATAAAAGAAATATCTGTCCCTCTTGCTTTATCCCGATGGTCGGTCGCGATCTTTGCCAAATTACACCTGGTGTCTAAATTGAAAAAAGTTTATTTGATTGTATCTATGATTATTGATCATTAAAATTATAAAACCACACTCTGGTCCTTCGAGTGTGTATTATGAAGAAAGCAGTTGATAAAATTGACAAAAATGAAAGGCGATAAAGTTTTGTGGGCGGAACAGGACTCGAACCTGCGACCACATCGGTGTAAGCGATGTGCTCTAACCAACTGAGCTACCCGCCCGGGAGTTCTTATTATACAACAGATAATGAAGAACCCGAGAAATTTCAAGCAGATTATTCAGGTTTTCCAGCAGCTTTCTTTTCAAATATCTCTTTCAATGCCGGACCGTAGGGCGCACGGGCGATTCCGTATTCCGTAATGATCGCGGTGATATTCTCACTGACGGTGACGTCAAACGCGGGGTTGAACACTTTGACATCCTTAGGCGCCATGGGTTGGGCGTACCATTTCTGCGTAACTTCTTCCGCCGGACGCTGTTCAATATGGATCTCCGCACCCGTGGAGGTGTTCATGTCAATGGTGGACGTGGGGGCGCACACATAGAACGGGATACCGTAAAATTTTGCCAGGATGGCCACGCCTGAAGTGCCGATCTTGTTGGCGGCGTCACCGTTGGCAGCCACCCGGTCACAGCCCACAAATACCGCCTGTACCCACCCTTTTGACATGACCGTGGCCGCCATGTTGTCACAGATTAGAGTGGCGTCGATGCCGGCACGGGTCAGTTCGAAAGCCGTCAGGCGGGCGCCCTGCAATAACGGACGGGTTTCATCCACGAAGACCTTGAAGTTGTAACCCTGTTCCTGCCCGAGGTACATGGGCGCTGTGGCAGTTCCGTATTTTATAGTTGCCAGTTGACCGGCATTGCAATGAGTTAGCAGCCCCATTCCGGGTTTCAACAGAGACAGTCCGAATTTGCCAATGTTCCGGCTGGTGTTAATATCTTCCGCTTTGATCGCGTCAGCTTCGGCCAGTAACGCGGATTTGATCTGCTTTACTGTTTCGCCGGCATGGGTGTCAACGCATTTTTTCATGCGGTCCAGAGCCCAGAAGAGGTTGACTGCCGTGGGACGGGAAGAAGCCAGGTATTTTTTTGCTATGAGGAAATCATTTTTGAACGCGGAAATGTCTTTCGCGGTACTGTGTTTAACGCCTAGATAGACGCCGTACGCTGCGGCTACGCCAATGGCAGGCGCCCCGCGTACCCGCAGCTCATAGATAGCTTCCCATATTTCTTCCTGTGTTTTCAATTTCAGGTATTTGAATTCGTTGGGGAGCCGTGTTTGGTCGATGATGACCAGGGCATCACCCGCATCATCGATTTCAACCGTTTCAAAGTTCAGCGCTTTTAACGTTTGCATTACACTATCCTGTCATGTATTTAAGAATTTATTTGCTTTTAACACAACAATAATCCGGAATGATAACGTGACATCATCCAGTCTACAAGTGACAAACAGAACCGGCTAGTGGTGATACCCGGGAGTTTACTGTGGAATGGGAATGTAGAAAACGCCCGTGCCGCCGCGATGATCAAACCGGTAATTCTTCAATATGGCGATGCGCATATTGCGGGTCATCGAACCCATGCGCACCGCGCCCGGCATATATTCAGAGGACGCCAGATCTTTGGGAATGGTGCGGTTCAACTGGATCAGGTCAAACTGGCGTGAATCAAATATGGCCAGAATCAGGTTCTCATCGGACGTGCCCTGAATGGCCAGTTCGGCGGCTGTGGTGGAATCGAGTTCCAACGGCTTGCCGGCATAAAAACACAGTAGCAGGTTTTCGCAAAACACCCGCCCGGGTTGCTTTCGGATTTCAACCACATCGCGTTCAAAATTACTTTGCATGGAAGCTAACAGGTTGAGCGTGTTGTTTTTCGGCAGCCTGTCAGGCAGGTTGAAGAGCAGGCAGAAAGCCAGCAAAGGGGGGAGTATCCATGTAGCCGTGAAAGATAATCCCGGCACACGATGGAATATAGCCGGCACACGGTTCACGCTCAGACCGGCCATCAGTCCCATGGCTGCGAACAGGTCAAACAGGTGATATATCCCCGCTGTGCTTCCTCCGGAAAAGGCGAAACCAAACAGGAATGCGAATCCGAAATAAAAAGAGAACAAACGCAATCGAGGTTGGAAAACACAAATAATAGCTGCCCAGCCTGTCGTCAATAGCATGACCAGAAAAACAAAATTTAACCGGCTAAGTTGGCTGAAGAAAGTATCCATCGAAAAACCAGCCAAACGGGGGAATTGCTCCAGCAAAAGCCCTCCGGAATGGAATCCGGTTAATCCATCCAGGGACAGGAAAGTAAGGGCTGAGGTTCCCAACCAGACCACTCCCCGGCGGCGGGACAGGATAAAGGCATCCAATCCGATTGCAAGCGCTGCCGGAAAGGCTGTTTGCGAGGTGCATAATGCGGCGGCCAGTAACACGCTGCTGACCACCAGACCTGCGGTCTTTTCCCCCCGAATAGCGTAGACAAAAAGACCGGTCAACGTTATGGCTAAGGCTGGCAGGTGAGGGTCATTCATGCCAGAGTATTCGGGTGCGTAGGCTGAAACAAGAATAAGCGCTGCAAGTCCGCCAAACAGGGATGCCCGTTTGCGTGAACCGAGGGAGAAAAGCATCGATCCGCAGACCACCGAAATGGCGCCCAGTGCCAGTATCGAAACAACACGGCCCGGGATCAGAAAATCTCCGGCAATTTTGCCGGCAAAGCCGAGAACATATAACGACAATGGTGGGATGGTAACCGGTGTGAAGGGATCTGTCACAGGATCTGAATACAACGGTTGGCCTTCAATCGCTTCCTTCTGGTGATACGCGTTCAAGCCTTCACTATAATTGATCTGATAAAAGTATCCCAACCGTATAACCGGGTATATAAGATATGCTACGGCACCCATGATCAGCAAGATAACCCAGAATAGCAACCAACCGCGGTTACGCGTGGGAATGGCTATGGTTTGAAATGCTTCAATTTGTTGAGTTTCCATAATCACTCGGTGTACCTTACTGGATTAATTCTAGTCCAAATACATTCCAGTTCAAATGGCAGGTATGGTAAGGGCGGCTGAGTTTCATACATTTCATTATTGTACGGTTTTTCACATAACAATATGTTATACTCCGAAATGATAAGGTATGCCTTATCATTTCGGAGAAAATAATGACTTCACCTTCCATATCCATTGAAGATTATCTGGGCGCTATTTACCGGATGGAACCTGTTGACCGGCAACCGCTGCCACTGGGGGAATTGCAGCAGCATTTCGGGTTTTCCCCAATTTCGATCCATGAGATGATTCAAAAGTTGGTGCTTCGTGGATTGGCGGAATATATACCTTATAAAGGAGTATGCTTATCCGATACCGGCCGGACAACAGCCGCCGCCCTGGTACGCCGTCACCGTATCTGGGAGTGTTTTTTGGCAAAAGAATTACATGTACCCATTGATGAAGCTCATAATCTGGCCCACGACCTTGAACATGCTGCCCCCGATTGGATCACGGAACGGTTATTCGAGCATATGGGTGAACCGGATGCCTGCCCGCATGGGAGTGAAATTTCAGAACACGCCTCGTTTACAGTTGATATTCCACTCAACGATAGCGAAACAGGAAGGTACTACCGGATAACTCGGATATCGCCGGAAAACAACCAGTCTCTTAAACTGGCGCGTCAGTATGGACTATTTCCGGGTGAGACCGTCCGGATAACGGATCACATCCAAAACCATTTTTCCGTTGAGATCAATGGATGCGATCAAAACTTACAATCAGAAGAACTCGCTTACTTCTGGGGAACGGATATTAGTAATGGAGCATGAATTAATAAGACTGGCGGAAATGGAAGCCGGCCAAAAAGCGAGGGTTCGCAGGTTGGAAGGCGGCAAGGGTTTTGTCTCCCGCCTGGCGGCCATGGGTTTCACCCCTGGCGCGCCCGTGACAATTATTCGGAAAAGCGGCAGCGGTCCGGTGTTGGTCAATCTGCGGGGTGCCCAGGTGGCATTGGGGTATGAAGAAGCAGAAAAAATCAAATTGTCCTTGATGGATGCCGATGAACCTGCCATCATTATTCCACCGGAAGAGCCAGCCGGAGTCGAACCACGTCAATTGGTTATCGCGTTGGCTGGTCAACCCAATGTGGGCAAGTCGACCGTTTTCAACCTGCTGACCGGGTTGAACCAACATGTGGGCAACTGGGCTGGAAAAACGGTTGACTTGAAAAGTGGTGGTTTCATGGTGGGAGACACCTCTATTACGTTGGTTGACCTGCCGGGAACGTACAGCCTCACTGCCAGTTCCGAAGAAGAACGCATCGCGCGCGATTTCATCCTCAGAGAACACCCCGATCTGGCTATTGTGGTTGTAGACGCGGCTAACCTGGAACGCAGCCTGTACTTGCTGGCGGAAGTACTTCTTCTGCCGGTTCCCGTTATCCTGGCGTTGAATATGATGGATGTAGCAGGGCAGGAGGGTATTCAAGTTGAACCCGGCGTACTGCAGAGTGCCATTGGAATTCCGGTCGCTGCCATGTCAGCCGCGCATAGTCAGGGGATAGACGGTCTGTTGACCATACTTCGTGAATATATTGAAGGGAAGCTTGTCTTTTCGCCGAAAAAGGCATCGATCTCTGAAGAACACAAAGGAATACTGGAAGAGATCCGAACCCAGATAGAAGGTTTCGCGCCTGAAGGGTATCCGACCGTATGGGTTGCCCTCAAACTGCTCGAGGGAGACGAAGAACTGGCGGACATTATGGAAAAGAATGTACCGGCAGCCAACTGGCAAAAAGTAGCCTCTCTGCTCTACGAACATGAAGATGCCGTTCTGGATATCGCCGGCGAACGCTATGAGTGGATCGCCCGCATGGTGCGTGCTGCTGTAGTTCAGCCAAAGTTGACCAGCGGCAGCCTGACAACCCGCATCGATCAGGTATTAACCCACCCCGTTTGGGGAACCCTGGTATTAGCACTGGTTCTGGGAGGTGTTTTCAGCCTAACGTACAGCATCGGCACGCCGATTCAGGGGTGGCTGGGTGATGGTGTGGAATGGCTGGCTGGATGGGTTCACGCGAACTTTATCAATGTGCCGGTATGGTTGTCAAACCTGTTGGCTGACGGTATCCTGGGAGGTGTCGGCCTTGTTTTGACATTCCTCCCGATTCTGGCTATTTTTTATCTGGCACTCGGGTTACTGGAAGATACCGGCTATATGGCCCGTATCGCATACCTGACGGACCGTTGGATGCACCGCTTGGGACTTCACGGGAAGAGCTTTCTGCCTATCCTGCTGGGATTTGGCTGCAATGTGCCGGCTGTTTTTGGTACGCGCATCATTGAATCGCGCCGGAGCCGGTTGCTAACAATTTTGCTGATCCCTTTGATTCCCTGTACCGCGCGTATGGCTGTGGTTACTGTGCTCACGCCCGTCTTCTTTCCCGGACATTCTGCGTTGGTGGCCTGGGGACTGGTAGCCGGCAACCTGGTCATCTTGATGTTACTGGGGCTGGTACTCCATAGTTTTATTCTGAAGAATGACCATGTGGCGTTCATTATGGAATTGCCTCTCTACCATGTGCCCAACCCGAAGACAATTGGAATGTATGTCTGGCAGAACCTGATTGGCTTCCTGCAAAAAGCGGGGACGATCATACTGGCCGGGTCGCTGGTCATCTGGGGATTATCTTACTTTCCCAGTGGTGCCATGATGACCAGTTACCTGTCGTATGCCGGGAGGCTCATGGAACCTGTTGGCGCGTGGATGGGTTTGCCGTGGCCAATGCTTTTGGCTATTCTTACCAGCGTTGTCGCCAAAGAAAACACCATTGCAACCCTGGGTATCCTGTATGGCAACGTAAGCCAGGTACTGCCAACATTGATCACGATGCCGGCCGCGCTTGCGCTGCTGGTATTCCAGATGCTCTTCGTCCCCTGCCTGGGTACTATCGCGGCCATCCGGGAAGAGACGAAATCTCTTAGCTGGACAGTGATCAGTACCATGTTGATGCTCGGTCTATCGGTCGGATTTGGTGTGCTGGTTTTTCGTCTGGCTTCATTATTATGAGGTGTTGAGATGCTTTTGAAATTACTGGGTGAAATTGACCGCCACCCGTTTGCCAGCGTGGAACAATTGGCGAATTTGCTGGATGTACCCGTTGAACTTATTCAAAATATGGTTGCGGATTTAACCAAAAGAGGTTATCTTAATTCGTACGAAAACTGCGTTTCAGCCTGCGATCATTGCGCCCTGTCCACCGCCTGTGAAGGGAAACAACATCCCAAGATATGGACGATTTCGGAAAAGGGACGAGAAATGGCCCGCAGACAACATCCCGGTAAAGTTCAGGTGGAAAAATGAAACTTATTCGCTACAGGTACGGTACAGATCAACCGAGATATGGATGGATTTATGACGGCAAGGTTGGTCCGGTTGAGGGAGATCCGTTCGGTGAATACCGCCGGTTGGAAGCGGATATACCCATTACAGATGTTCAACTTCTGGCTCCCGTTTTACCGGGAAAGATCATCTGTGTCGGACGGAATTACGTGGAGCACGCTAAGGAACACTCCGCGCCGGTACCCGAATGGCCGATGCTGTTTATGAAGCCCCAGAGCAGTGTCATTGGCTTGAACGATACCATTATCCTGCCACCGCAGTCAAAACAGGTGGAACATGAAGTTGAACTGGTGGCGGTTATTGGCAAATCCGGACGCTGGATTGCGCCTGACGATGTTTTTTCCCATATTTTCGGCTATACCCTCGGCAATGATGTTACCGCGCGGGACCTTCAAAATA
>CAYQTY010000091.1:0-3494 GCA_964420535.1 uncultured Leptolinea sp.
ATTTTGGAAGGGAGAGTATCCTCTCCAGCAGTAACAACATCAGAACCAGTTGAGACTACTGCATTAGTGGAAACAATCCAAGAATTCTCATCGGAATCTGAAATTGTTACTTCTCGTGAAGAAAATGTAACTGATGAAGTAGTCGATGGTGCAGTTTCCCCGGTTAATGAAACAGAAGAATTAGTTGCGTTGCCAGCCACATCTCAACAATTGTTTACCCAAATCGGATCTCAGTTAGCAGCGTGCCGCGAAAAACTGAATATTTCGGTTGACGAGATTGAAAAACTCACCCATATACGCGCAAGATACCTGTCAGATATGGAATCCGGCAATTTCGCTGAAATTCCATCACTGGTTCAGGCACGTGGTTTACTCAGTGGATATTCCTCTTTCTTAAACCTCGATACCGATCATTTATTATCACTTTTCGCCGACGCGCTTCAGTTACGCAGGTTAGAGCTCATACCAGCGCAGCAGGTCACAACCCCGAATAAATCCGATAAAAAGAAGAAAAGTGCCGTGGTCAAGCCGGAGAAGACAGGTTTCAAACGCTTCCTCACACTGGATTTCCTGTTAGGCAGCATGACCATAATTACAGTTGTCGTTGTTGCCATAATCGCGGCCATTCAGGTTACATCCAATCCGGCAAGCAATGTTTCTAAGCCCCCCCCTATTGCTGAAGTTCTTCGGGATAATCCGGCTGCAAACACGACCGCCACACCCACCCCCACTTTTGAAGCTACTGGCTTGATAAATCCGGAATCAATCGGTTTACTTCCAACAAGTCAACCTCAAGAAAACTCTGCTCCTGTTGAAGGTACTGCCACTCCTCCCGTTCCCAGTCTTGGGAATGAATCCATGCAAGTATATATCGTTCCCAATCAGCGTGTTTTTCTCCAGGTTATTACCGGAAAAAAGACGGCATTTTTGGGTCGGACTGTCCCGGGCAACGCCTATCCATTTACATCCAATGAACGGATCGAGGTTATTAGCGGCAATGCGGCGGGCATCCAGATTTATTACAATCAACGCGATCTTGGCACCCTTGGTTTACCCGGTCAAACTCTTCGTTTGATTTTCTCCAAAGATGGCATGGTCACTCCCACAACCTCCGCAAACGCAGCCCCCACAAGTACCCCGCGTGCCACACTTACATTAAAACCATCAGCCACTCCGGCTCCACCTACTGTGACACCTCTTATACCCTGACCATGAAAAAGAAAACTTTTTACTTAGAATCGCTCGGATGCGCGAAAAATACTGTGGATTCAGAATCCATGGCAGATTTGCTACTTCGAGTTGGATATACCGCCGTTGACAAACCCTCGCAGGCTGAAATTCTATTGGTGAATACCTGCGGATTTATATCGGCTGCCCGGGACGAATCTCTCAATTCGCTTCGTGCTTTATCTGACCATAAAAAAGAAGGACAAATCCTGATAGCAGCAGGTTGCCTCCCTCAGCGTGACAGGGAATTGGTGGTTAAGGAAGTGCCCGGAGTGGACGGCGTATTAAGCACCCGCCGCTGGATGGACATACTGGAAATAGTCGAAAAAATCAAAAACTCCGGAAACCGAACGGCTCCTGTCTATCATATCCCCGAAGTTGCCACCATCGGCACGGATGAAAAAGGCGTTTTACGGGCAGCCATTCAGGGAACCAGCGCCTATTTGAAAATCGCGGATGGTTGCCGCCGGCTATGCGCTTTCTGCTCGATCCCCTTGATCAAAGGGACAGCCGTCAGCCGCCCGATGGAGACCATCCTGCAGGAGACAGCTTTTCTCGAGGAAAATGGCATCAAAGAGATCAACCTTATCGCCCAGGATGTCACTGATTATGGTTCTGATCTGGGAATAAAGGATGCTCTTCCCGACCTTCTCGAGAAAATCCATCAGACATCCCCCCATATCCCCTGGGTCAGATTGTTGTATGCGTATCCGGGTGCGGTATCAGACCGGCTAATTGCTCAGCTATGCGAAAGTCGGGTGGTTTTGCCCTATCTTGACATCCCCCTACAGCATGCCCATCCTGATACGTTAAAACGGATGAACCGCCCGTCCAATATGGAATGGGTTTACAGCACGATTGAAAAACTCCGCCGTGGAAATGCGGATATTGCCCTGCGGACTACTTTCATTGTCGGATATCCGGGTGAGACAGATAAAGAATTCGATACCCTCTTGAATTTCGTACGTGAGATCAAGTTTGACCGGGTCGGTGTGTTCACGTTCTCATTTGAACCCGGCACCAGTAGCGAGCCTCTGGGCGACCCCATTCCGGCTGAAGTCAAAGAAGAGCGTTTAAACCTCTTGATGGCTGAGCAGGAAAAAATTTCTCTCGCAAAAAATCAATTGATGTACGGGAAAGAACTGGATGTTCTTATTGAGGGTGTTGATAAGGATATATCCGTAGGAAGAAGCTATCGCGATGCTCCTGAAATTGACGGACTGGTCATTGTGGAAGGCAACTTGCCCGTTGGAGAGATATCGAAAGTCCAGGTTACCGGCGCCATGGCATACGATCTTGTTGCGCGTCCTGTACAATAAAATGGATGAGATTACCTGATCGATTTCACCGATTAATTCGTCTGGAACCGGGACTTTCATTAGCTGACGTAATTGTCGCGTTGATATGCGTGGCAGTCTTTTTTGGTGTCTTATCCATCAGTAATTCTGTGTTTGACAACATGCCGCACCTGGAAGATGAATTTGCCTATGTGTGGCAGGCTGAGGTGGCAGCAAGGGGAGAAATATTCCGGCCATCACCACCCTGCCCGCGTTGCTTTCTGGTTCCATTCGTAATCGACAATAATGGTTTGAGGTTTGGCAAGTACCCCCTGCCGTGGCCTGTCATGTTGTCATTCGGCATTCGATTCGGGATCCGTTCTTTTATAAATCCACTTTTGGCAGCTATCAGCGTCTGGCTGCTGTACCGGCTATTGGCGAAGATCCGAAATGCACGCACGGGCGTTATTGGGGCCTTATTGATTTCCATATCCCCGTTTTTTCTCATTCTTTCGTCAACATTGCTCTCCCACACATTTTCATTGCTGCTCGCGTTGGTATTTATGATTGGCTGGTTGGATATTCAAAAGGCAGACAGCACCATACCGCTTTCCATTCGAATTCTGGCATGCGGGTTATCCATGGGGTTGCTGGTTCTTTCACGCCCACTGACAGCACTGGGTGTTATATTGCCATTCACTATTGAAGCGATTTTTATTCTGGTTGGAAAAGATGCCCGCCAGAAGAGAAATATTCTTCTGGTTGCTGCGATCATTGCCTTTTTTATTCCCCTTTATTTTCTCTGGCAGTTTATTTTGACAGGAGATCCGCTCCGGAATCCGTACACATTTGTATGGCCGTATGATACTGTTGGATTCGGACCGGGTATTGGTAGACAGCCCGGCGGGTATCAACCATCGATCGCCATAAAAAACGCGCGCGCGTCTTTGTATGTGGGTATGTTCGACCTGTTCGGGTGGTTGAAATATT
>CAYQTY010000091.1:3504-10876 GCA_964420535.1 uncultured Leptolinea sp.
TGGTTAATGTTGCTGCCCGGATTGCTGGTGTTGGTAAAAAACCGCCGCGCCTGGCTGATCTCAAGCACCCTTTTGACAGTCATCGCCGCGTATGGGCTTTACTGGATCGGATCAGACCTTCTGGGTCCGCGCTATTATTTTGAGGCTTTACCGGCCTGCGTGCTTCTCACAGCGGCTGCTTTTGATTTCCTTCTGGGAAAACTTCCGTCAGTTACAGGGTTTGCTTTCTGGCGAAGGCTCGCCACATGGAGAACCGTGATTGTCTCCATTACTCTTTCCTTCTTCATTATCACCCCGGTGCTCTATTATCTTCCCGTCCGCCTGCCCCGTTTTTATAATCTTTATGGAGCCAGCGCCCAGCGATTGCTGCCGTTTAAAGACGCGAATAAACCGGGTATTGCCCCGGCTCTGATCATAGTGCATATTGCCCAATCATGGACGGACTACTCTTCATTAACTGAATTGAGCAATCCTTATTTTGATACCCCGCTGGAATTCTCACTAAGCAAAGGGAGAGAGATGGACGCCGTTGCCGCTTCCATGTTCCCCGGAAGGTACATCTGGCACTATTATCCGAATGAACCATTCACTCTTCATACAAATGTAAAGTAATTATATAAATTCTCCCCCAATAATCGTTCCGCTTATATTCCCCATATTGTATAATTATTCTATCCGCCGTCGGGTACTCCAGGGTCAACTGGTGGAACTACCGGGTCAGCTGGTGGAACTACCGGGTCAGCTGGTGGAACTACTGGATCTGATGGTGGAGTCTCAGTAGCTGGATCAACAGGAGTTTCAGCCGTCGGCTCAGGTGCTTCTTCGGTGGGGGGTGAACACTTATTGGTCGCGTCATTGAATTTCGCCTGTGTTGTTTCATCTACCGAAAGGTTTAGCGCGTTCTGGTACTGTGTGGCCGCGTCACACGGGTTTTCTTCCGCCAGCAGTATGTCACCATACAGAATGGATCCCTTTCGGTAGCGTTCGGCGGCAGACATACCCGAAGCATCACGGATCCCCGGAGCCGAAGCCATTAATTGGGTCAGGTTCTCCAGCACGGCGGGCCAGTCAACCGCCCAGGCTGCCACACTTGCCAGATAATAACCGGCCGTTTGCTGTTGTGAAATGGCATCCCGATCCAAAGGTCCATACTGGCCTGACATGGTAATGTCATAAATACCCTGTTCCAGCATGCCATTATTGATACGCGCGATGCCTCTGTTCCGCAACGCGATATACATCAATCCGTCGACCTGAATAGTTCTGTAAGTCTTATCACCCTGCCTGAGGGTATCCAGGGTGGTCAGTGCGGCATTCCATTCATTGTTGGCAGCCTGCTGACGGGCCTGGGTAAATAGTTCTTCCGAGTTTCTCGTATCTTTGGTAGGAACCGGCGTCGGAACCTCAACAATAGCCGTGGGTGTTCGAACAGCCGCCTGTGCCATCATGACTTCCGTCAATTTCTGGGTAACGCCCGGGAAATCAGGATTCAATTGAACAATATACTCCAGGCGCTTTCTGGCCATATCAAGCCGTCCTTCAGCTTGATCTGCCACTGCACGCTGGAATTGGTCAGTTGTAACAAGAGCAACCTTGTTCTTCTGTTCTTTCAAACGAATGCTTACAGCATTATTGTATCCAAACCATCCACCTACACCTGAGCCAATAAGAACCAACAGGATACCCAACCAGACCCATTTGGCACGTTTGGGTTTACCGACATGGAGAGGCTGGGTTGGAGGATCATCAGGAGAATTGGTGTTCGGGGAATCGGAAAATGAACCTGTTGGAACAGATTGTGTCTCATCCATAGAGTGATCCATTTCGCTCAAGGGTCTTGTTGCTCCGGGAGCAATGCGCACTTGCATCGTCTTCCCTTCATGTAGAGCGTCTATTACAACCGGAGCGGTATCATCCGGTTTGATTTCAGGGGTATTAAGAGGTTTCTTCTTTGCCATAATCTGAATTATAACCTCATATTACAGGCGTGTTAACAGCTTCAGTTCTTTCCATATAATCGGCAAAACAGCCAAACCGCCAACTCCCATCGCCACTATTGACACTATTATAGGCCTGGCAAATTCCCCGAAGAAAGAAATAATTCCAAATGTACAGACAAAACCAATTACGCCGGCTAGCAAGCCTCTCGGGGTCGAAGCGATAAAATTCGCCTTTTGGTCAATGCGCCGGGCAAAGAGAATTAAAAGTAGAATAGCTTCACCAGTATACGCGATACAATCTGCCAGAGCCAGACCTGGAACGCCAATACTATTCACAAACAAAATGCCAACCCCGATGTAGACGGTAAGTTTAAAACCGGCCGTCATTAATGGCGTGATGGAATCTTTTCTTGAATAGAAAGACCTGACAGCCACTTCAACCATGCATTGACCGGTAAGACCCAACAAATATGCACGAGTCACCCAGAGAACAAGGTTGGTTTGATCAGCCGTGAAATGGAAAGCTTCAGAAATCACTCCACCCAGGCCCGCGCTCATCACTGCCGCTACCGGTATGGTCAGAGCAATTAATGTTTGAATGGCTTTTTCAATTGTTTTCGCGAATTCCTTCCAATCCTTCTTTGCCGCCAATTCAGAGATTCCCGGTAACATGGCCGTACCAATGGCCGTGCCGATCAAAGTCTCAGGCATTTGAAAGAACATCCAGCCATATGTCAAAGCGGATACCGAACCGGTATCCATGCGGCTGGCCAGGTTGTCACGCACAATAAAGATCAATTGAATAAACAACATGGTGACAAGGCGCGGACCTAAAATCCGTAACACCTGTTGAACGTTCTGATCCTTCAGATGTATACCAAATTCCCAGTGGAATTTATATTTAAGTAAGCCGGGCACCTGGATCAGCAAATGAAGTAACGCTCCGATGATCACGCCATAGACCAAACCGTGTACGCCCATACCGAATGCCGGAAGTTGATATCCGCCAATGGAATATCCTTTATCCGGTGCCAAAATAAGCGCCCCGAATATTTGCCCGATATTGAAGAGCACCGGCGCGGCTGCCGGCAGAAGAAAATGCTGATTCGCCTGTAAACCGGCTATAACCAACCCTGAAATGGAAAAAATGATTGTGGCAATCAAGTTGAGACGCATCAGTTCTGCAACCAGCACTTGCTGCGGACGTTCAAACCCGGGCGCGATCCCTACCTGCCAATCAACTAGTTGATTACTTAATAATGCGATTATTACAGCAGCGGCGGCTGTCACCACAAAGGCAAGGTTAGCAATCCGTGAGAATAGCCGCCAGGCCGATTCCCTGCCTTCTAATGTTAATGTCTGTGTAAGAACCGGAATAAACGCCATTGCCAATGCCCCGCCGGAAATTAACGCGAAAAGCATATCCGGTAAATTGTTGGCTACATTGAAGGCATCCAATTCTTGAGACAATCCAAACTGCCTGACAATGACCACCTGTCGTATCAAACCGATAATTTTGTCTACAAGGAAAAAAGAAGCAACAAGAATGGAATTTTTGGCGATTTGACTGAGTTTGATTTTCATTGAAAGCCCTCTTTTGATGGTCAATTATTGTATCAAACTCTTGACAGGATGTTCCTTTCAACGATAATGATAATGTTTTTCAATAACGAGCCTTACCATAGGCGGAAAGAAATGCCAGATAAAAATATGAGGTCAACGGATCAACCTGCAGTCCCTGCAAATATCGACCTTCAAGATATAACAGTTCTTTACGGTAGTAAACCAGCGTTGGATCACATAACCGTTTCCATTCCCTACGGGAATCAGGTAGCGGTCGTCGGCCCAAATGGCGCTGGTAAATCAACTCTATTTAAACTGCTTGTTGGTCTACTTAGACCCTCTTCGGGGAAAGCTCATATACATTCACGTCCGCTGGGGGGAAATCTTTCCTGTGTAGCTTACGTTCCTCAACGTGAAGAGGTTGACTTACGTTTTCCCATCACAGTAGAAGAAGTGATCATGATGGGTCGATATATGCATTATGGTCCGATAAAAAAGCCATCAAAAATTGACCACGCCGCAGTAAACTCTTCCATGGAACAACTCGGTATCCAAAAACTGGCGAAAAGCTCTTTGAATGAAATCTCTGGAGGTCAATTACAACGGGTTTTCCTTGCCAGGGCTATCGCCCAGGATCCGCATATCTTATTAATGGATGAACCATTCAATGGCGTGGATGTCTCCACCCAGGAAGCTACCTTCGAGATTTTGGCACTCCTTAAGAAGAAAAAAGTTACGGTAATGGTTTCCACTCATGACCTTAATATGGCTGCATCCAAATTTGAAAACATCATGTTGCTAAATCACCGGATCATAGCTTTCGGGACACCTGAAAAGGTAATGACACCCTCAAATCTTGCGGATGCCTTTGGGTCTCAGGTTTTTCTGTTAGGTAATACTTTAATGGTTGATCATTGCTGCGGGCATGAAGACCATGAGGTACTTGAATGATAAGCTTTCTATTTCAACCCTTATCTTATGAGTTCATGCAACGCGGTCTGGCTGCATCTGTAATTGTCGGGTTGGTTTGCTCCGTGATTGGTTGCTATGTCGTCTTGCGCTCCATGGCTTTCCTGGGAGACGCTCTGGCACATGCTATTCTGCCAGGAATTGCAATCGCGTATCTATTTGGCGGGAACCTTATGCTTGGAGCATTGATTGCTTCAATCCTTGTGGCATTGGGGATCGGGTTTTTCTCGCGTCACGGGACTATCCGTGAAGATACGGCCATTGGTGTTTTATTCTCTGCGGCGCTAGCGCTGGGTATTGCACTCATAAGTACCATTCGTTCATACGCGGTAGACTTGACCCATATTATGTTTGGAGATGTTCTGGGTGTAGGCCCTTCTGATTTATATCAAATTGGTATATTAACAATCATTATTTTCTGTATTGTGTTCATTTATTATCGCCCCTTTAAAATCATTTCCTTTGACCCGATCCTGGCGACTACTTTACGGCTTCCAGCAGAACGCCTGCGAACGTTAATGCTTATTTTGATATCGTTGACGATCGTCGTTTCTCTTCAGACTGTGGGGATCGGCCTTGTGGCCGCTCTTCTGGTTACACCGGCAGCTTCTGCGTATTTACTTACAAACAGACTATCAAGAATGATACTTGTCTCAGCCATTATCGGAGTAGCCTCAAGTATTATTGGTCTGTATATCAGTTATTATGCCAGTATCGCTTCCGGCGCTGCCATTGTTCTTGTTTCAACAGCAATCTTTGTAATCGCGTATTTATTTTCTCCCCGCAAAGGGATTTTGCGTCTCTCATAAAAAGGCTGACTTATGGACTTACGGAATATCAAATTAGGTATCTTATATATTGTGGCCACACCGATTGGAAATCCACGTGATATTACCCTTCGAGCTGTTGACATTCTGAAAGACGCGGATGCAGTTATATGTGAAGACCGAAAGACTGGATCTAAACTCGCAAAAAGCATCGGTATTGAAGTAAAAGAGTGGATCGAAGCCAATGAGCATAACGAATCCCGCATTGGCGATGTAATTCAAGAGAAATTGCTTTGTGGTGCGTCAATCGCGCTGATCACCGATTGTGGGACACCAGTATTTTCAGATCCCGGTTCGAAATTGATTGAGAGGGCTCTCGGGCTTGGAGCCAGAGTCGTTCCGATTCCCGGGGCTTCGTCGTTGATGGCAACTCTTTCCATTCTTGAGCTTCCCCTTCTAAAATTTTACTTTGCTGGTTTCTTGCCGAGGCAGCCTGAAGAACGTCAATCTATGATGGATTATTTACGGAAGTTACATATTCCCATTATTCTCATGGATACACCCTACCGTATGGATTCTGTTTTGAAAGATGTCATAAAAGTATTCGGTTCAGGGAAACGCGCGGTATTGGCCTGTGATTTAACTCTGGCAGGCGAAAAAATTTACAGAGGTAACCTTGGTCAAATTTACAAAGAAGCCGGTGGCAAAAAAGCGGAATTCATGCTTGTTCTTTACTAGAGGTTTTTAATATTCGGTAATCACCTTCGCGTATTGTAATTCCCGATTCGTCAAGAAATTCTAAAAACGCGAGCGCGTACTTACGGCTATTTCCAAACGCATCTCTAAATTCGGATACAGTAATTTTCCCGTTTTCATTCACTGTCTTTTTTACAAACGATAGCATTTCATCAAATTCAGATTTTCGAATACCGATATCGCCGGTCAATCGGATCATCGACCCAATTGAGAGCAAATAGTCGAATAATTCCTGTCCTGTTATTGATGTCAACTCAGGTATGTCCGGGGGAGAATATCGCGATTCGTCTATTCGCTTATTCAGCACATCCAATTTTTTCTTATGGTCATTGGTCAAATTGACAGAAAAATCAGGCAAATGAATACAGCACCCATTGTTTTTAAAAATTCCTTCTTCGTTAAACAAAATTAATAAGAGGTTGAATGTCTCTTTTTCCAATTTGAGGGAACGCGACAATTCGTCTTTTGTTGCTCCAAACCTTAATGGATATCTCGTATGATACTGTTTCAGGAATTCTTGCACCTTGATATTTAAATTATTGAGTTGTGATTTTGTGATAAATTTTCTAGTTTTTGTATTTAGGTCAAAAGTAGTTAACTCAAAAATTTGCCCGGAAGTCACCATCCCCGATACTGCTTGATTTATCTGGATTGGGGAATAACCTGAAATAGTATCCATATCAGTAGTGGAAAAAACTATGCTCTTATTTCCAACTTCTACTATTTTTTCGTCGAGTGAACCATTCTGGATGGTTGACAACATATCAAGAATATCATTTGAGAATCTCTTATATTTTTTTCGTACACATATTTGAAGAATTTGCCCTCCCCCTATTGTTTCTGATGGTGACGGGAATCGGACGATAAACCGGTCATCAGTCCTGGCAAAAAGCGGATTTTCAAATTCAATTTGAACATAACCACCTTTACCCGGTTCAATTTCATCAGTTCCCAATAACCGAATTCGCCCTAAATGTTCCGATGCCAGATGGAATACCTTTACCTGCTCATTGTGCTTTAGAGATCTACTCGTTTGGGGCAACAAATCTATCCAGGCGTTTATCCGAAGAGAACCGGCCTCTAATACTTTTTGAATTAAGTCTCCTCGTTTAATCTCACCAGATTCAAATCCGGAAATATTGACAGCTATTCGTGAACCAGGTGATACTTCTTCTGCTTTTATATTATGCGTCTGAAGGCCTCTAATCCTCCCATGCTTCTCTTTTCCAGAAATGAAGATCTCCTCACCCGTGTGCAGCGTCCCATCAATTAGTGTGCCCGTAACTACTGTCCCGAAACCCTGTAGAGTGAAAACACGGTCAACACTCAATCGAGGTTTTTCAATATTTCTGGGAGGCTGAGCTTTGGCAAGCATTT
>CAYQTY010000092.1:0-3914 GCA_964420535.1 uncultured Leptolinea sp.
AATATCAAGGTTGTTGTAGCCGGTTTTTGTCAACCATTGATGGTTGGCCGCAAGAATATTCCCTTTGGTATCAATCCGTAATTGCATAACGGGGGAATAAAAGAATGCTTCGTCCTGAATAAAATCTTTTTCTACAAATGTAAGCGCGACCGCCGACTGCCCCATTGTTTCGATCGGCCGCGCGAAGATGTTATATGGTTTTAACCCTTCGGTGGTTGATAATGATGACTCGACGATTACCGGCACTTTGTCTACTTTGATTCGGGCAACCAGTTCTCCCAGGGTAGAAATTAGATCCGGAATTTCCGTTTGAATGTCAGTCAGCCGTTCCTGCCGGCGCAACTCCGGGAAAGCCGACGAGAACGCTTTGTTGACAGTCAACACTTCCAAAGATTTGGAATCGATGATCAACGCTGGAATAGTCAGTTCGGAAACCATTGCCGCAAAATTATCCAGCAAGTTGTGGCGTGATAAGGCCATCATAATCGTCTTTTTCAGGTTCCGGTGGTCAACCGGCTGCGGAACGCAACTGTACGCGGGGGATATACCGTCCAAGCCAGAAGCATTTTCTTTCGACGCCAGGTAAACAACCGGAAGGTTGTAGTCTTCAGAAATCATTCGGGCCGTATTGCGTCCATCTTTCATACAATCCACAGACACTCCAACCAGGGCAAGATCCGGCCGTTTTGTGTTGACAAGGAGTTTGACTTCTTCACCGTTTGATGCAATCTGTGGTTTATTAAACCCAATTTTTTCGATCAGTGAAGTCATCTGATCGATTATGGTTTGTTCCTTTTCGACAAGCAGGATCTGGGGATTATCAGCCATAGTTACTGCAATTCAATGTAAGCCTGTCATCCAATACCGGTTTTTGATATCCAGGTATGTTATTTATATCGTTCTCCTAAAAAACAACCGGCCTGTCCACAGATTGCAAGGTTCGGGCCATCCGAACAGGCGGATGCCGGGTAATATATTGAATTGATTATAAGAATGTAATAGTAAATTTGAAAGTAATTTTGTGTAAATTATCCGTAACGAACCTATGAGAGATTTTTAATCTTTTCCAATATCCGCCGGGTAGTTTCAAACGCCAACGGCGGCAGGTAATGCAGGTGAAAGAAATCCGCGCGGTCGGCATCGTCCCCGGCTTTTACCTCGCCTCCCAGGTAGTCCGCGCGGCAAACAAGAACAATATCGGCGCCGTGTTCATGCTCTTTGCCGCTAAATACATCGAAGAGCCCGGTGACTTTTACGGTAAGCCCCGTCTCTTCCAGGCATTCCCGCGCGCCGGCTTCCGGGATGGTTTCACCGGCATCCATAAATCCGGCCGGTAAAGACCAGTACCCTTGATGGGGTTCATTTATCCGGCGGGTCAGCAATACCCTGTTCTGGTGGAGGACGACCACAGCTACCGCAACTTTGGGATCGGCAAAATAGATCCAACCACACGCGGGGCAGACCGGGCGTATCCGCCCGAATTTTTCTTCCATCACCACGGATGAGCCACATTGCACGCAGAAAGCTATTCTTCCTGTGTTATTCATTTATCTGAAACGCTTTCGAAGAACATAACCCGTGACTACCAGCAATATAGAGACTAATAACAGCATTGCAGCAGGGAAGAATGATGAGAACTCCCGTCCATAACCTTCGGAGTGTGGTTCAACCGGAGCATATTCCATCACTTGAGGCTCACCCTCTGGAGCAGGAACATCATCAAGGGGAATGTTCTCCACTATCCCCATAGAAGGTTCCGCCGCAACCGCGGGTGTAGCAATGGTCTCCTGTGAATTATCTATGGAGAATGCCGGAGCCGGTGATGGAGTCGCCAACACCTGGTCTTCCGCTACCGCTTTCTGAGCCGTAACTGCTTCCGGTGTCGCCGCCGCAGAACCTACCGCGGGCTCTTCGCCTTTTGCCATAAGAGGCGCCGCTGCAGGTGGAGCGGATTCCGCGGCTATTCCTTCAGTCGCCGGAGAGGGTTCTGCCAGGCTAAGCCGGGGAGTAATTTCAGGTTCCGCCTGCTGCGCCGCCTCCTTCATCATTTCCGGTTGAACGGCCGTTGCACTTTCTGATTGGGTTATTACCGGAGCAGGCGACATGGCGTCTGCCATCGCGTTCGCGGGAACGGAAGTCACCTGAACGACTGGCGCGGACATCATCTCCTGTTGGGCTGGTGCCGCCCTCATACCTGATGGCAACAAATTCAACACCAGCAAAATTACAGCCAGCAAACCGGTGGCGGCTGAACTGAGATTGAACACCGGGATCAACCAGGTCCACTTACGTTGACCCGCCATGTCGGGGGTCAGGTAAAAGTTCCGGCGGCGTTTTACTAAAGGGACTGAGCGGAGAATTGCCCTGGTCTGCCGTAATGAGACCAGCGCCGTCTCAAAATTTTGATCACTAAATAACCGGTCCTCCACGTCACGGGTTTCAGCCGGTGACAGTGAAGAATCCAGGTAAGTGGATAGCAACTCCCAATCGTGGTCAGTCAATCCGGCGGTCATCTGGCACCTTCATATTTTTGACGAATCGCCGGGGGCAATAGTTCCCAGAAATCCTGCAAACAGCCGCGCAATTTTTGGCGGGCTCTCGCCAGCCGGCTCTTCACCGTTCCCAGAGGATTTCCGGTTATCCGGCTGATCTCTTCGTAATCCAGTTCATCCACATCGGCCAGAACCGCCACCGCGCGGAAATCCGGCGAAAGATCCTGAAGACAGTGCTGAACGGCCCGATGCAGTTCACGCATTTCACTGATCTCCTGCGGCGTGGGTGCCGGATCAGGCAATCCCCGGTCTGCCAGATCCAGATAGTCTTTCCGCGAATCATCGTCAATGGAGACTACGGGCTGCCGCTTGGTTTTTCGCAGGTCGTCATAGCAGGCATTGACGGCTACCCGCAGCAGCCAGGCTTTGAATGAACCACCCCTGAATGATTTAATGCTCCGGTAGGCGGATATAAATGTTTTTTGCGCGGCGTCTTCCGCCTCGTCAAATCCGCCCATAATACGGTAAGCTGTGTTGAATACTCTATCCTGATACAGCGTGACCAACCGGTTAAAGGCCTCAAGGTCACCCTTTTGCGCTTCAATGACCCAGCGGGATTCTTCGTTTTGTTGGTCAATCGGTTTTGTGGCATTCATGGTGATCAAGAGAAATTATAGCCTCTCATGCCGTGTTCAATCAGCCTGATTGTTCCTTAGTTAACATTTTATTAATAGATTTATCAAGCCTGTCAATTAAGGTATGATAGTATCGAATTGAGTTGTTTTCTTTCAGTTGTTTAACAGGGAATATCCTTTATGAAAACATTACTTTTGATGAGACACGCGAAATCCAGCTGGAAACATCCTGATCTTCCGGATCAAGACCGTCCTTTAAACAAACGCGGTGAAAAAGACGCACCCCGCATGGGAAAATACCTGAAGGAAAAAGAACTTGTTCCACAGGTGATCCTGGCTTCGCCTGCCAAGCGGATCAAACAGACCGTTGACGGAATGCTGGAAAAAATGCCATTCAAAGGTAAAGTGGATTATGTTGATTCTCTGTACCTTGCTGAGCCGTCTGCCTATCTGTCCACATTGCAGTCCATACCCGACAAAATTGAACGGGTGCTGATTGTGGGGCATAACCCGGGGTTGGAAGGTCTGCTTCAAATTCTCAGCGGGCAAGTTGAATCATTACCGACTGCGTCCATCGCCCACATGGTACTTCCCATTGAACACTGGGCGGATATCAAAGAAGAAACCCGCGGTGAACTGGTTGAGCGGATCAAACCCCGCGATTTGAAATAGCAAATTTATGAATATGCAGAACAGGCGGCGTTGCCGCCTGTTTTTCGTTAAAATAGGATCATACTAATACCCAGAGGTTATCCATGTCGAACCTGGCTTCTCTTCAGATATCTGA
>CAYQTY010000092.1:3924-10863 GCA_964420535.1 uncultured Leptolinea sp.
AAAGTAGTTAAATCATCCCTTCCAGTCATTCTGGATTTTGGCGCGGAATGGTGTTCTCCCTGCAAGCGGCTGGCGCCTATTATTGACGGGCTTGCCGGTGAGTGGGCCGGTAAAGCGTCTTTTTTCGCCGTGGATGCTGATTCCAACCCGGAACTTGTAGGAAAATTCCAGGTTATGAGCCTGCCTACGATCATTATGATCAAAAACGGAAATGAAGTAGCCCGCACGGTTGGATTGCAGGCAAAGGAAAAACTGGTTGAGTTAATCCTCCCACACCTGTAGGGAAAGGATACGTTATGGAGAATAAAAAGGAACGCGCGTTTGGTCTGTGGCCCAGCGCGGTTACGGCCGCCGATGCCGGTCAGAAAACACGGTTGGAGGATGTGCAATTCAATTCAACCGATGGTACTATCCTATGGGTGGAAGGCCGCTCAGGAACCGGAGTTCTGGTCAGGCAGTCACCCGGTGACGCCCGCCGCGATTTAACCGGCCCGGTACTTTCTGTGAGGGGTGGAATTGGATATGGCGGCGGTGAGTTTTCAACCCACGGGGGTGATGTTTTTTTCGCGGAAAAGAGCGGCCTGCTCTACCGAATGAACCTTGAAAACGGACACCCTGTTGCCATTACCCCGGCGTTCGGCGCGTTTGCCGACCCGCAGGTATCACCCGACGGGCAGTGGGTTCTTTCTGTTTTCTCCGATGGTCAAACCGACCTGCTCAGTCTGATCGACAGCCATGGGAGTGAGTGGCCGATTCAACTGGTGAAAGGCTCCGATTTCTACATGTCACCCCGCTGGCACCCGGCCGGTAAATTCATCGCCTGGATCGAATGGGATCACCCCAACATGCCCTGGGATGGTACAAAACTGATGCTCGGCCGCCTCGAGGGCAGTCCACCCCACCTTGTGGACTGGCACAGTGTGGCCGGTGATGAGGATCAGAGCGTTTATCAACCACAATTCTCATCAGATGGGCGATATCTTAGCTATATTGTTTCCAACGGGGAATGGGAAGACCTGGTGTTGCTTGAACTGCAAACCGGTGATACGCGTGTTCTGGTGGAGGGTGACGGTTTTCACCTGTGCGAACCGGCCTGGGTTCAGGGTATCCGCTCGTATGGCTGGTCATCTGATAACCTTGAGATCCTGTATATCCGCAATCAGGGAGGGTTCGCGAGCCTCTGGCGGGTATCGATCGATAGCGGCGTTACGTCACAAATTGAAACAGCCCCGTTCACATGGCTGACTCAAATTTCGGTGTCAAGTCAAACAAAAGAAGCGGCGTTTCTGGCTTCGGCTCCCGGCATTCCTTCACGAGTTGTCAGGTGGGACGGGGAGAATTTGCACACTATCGCCTACAGCGATATGGAACGCCTTCCGGATGGGTACTATTCCGTACCAACTCCGCTGGAGTGGACGGTTGAAGATGGCAGTACAGTTTACGGCACCTATTATCCGCCGGCAAACCCGGATTACACCTCTGAAGGATTGCCTCCGGCTATCCTGTATATTCACGGCGGGCCGACCTCGATCCAGCCGGTCACTTTCAGCGCGGAACGGTTATTTTTCACTTCACGCGGGTATGGCTGGCTGGACGTGAACTATCGCGGCAGCAGCGGTTACGGACGCACCTATCTTCAATCTCTGCGTCACCGTTGGGGGGAAACAGATGTGGAAGATGCCGCCACGGCAGCAAAAGCGTTGGTTGATAACAGGCTGGCAGATCCCAAAAAACTCATCATCCGGGGTGGAAGCGCGGGTGGGTATACCGTTCTCAACGCGTTGATCCACCATCCGGGAGTGTTTAAAGCCGGCCTGTGCCTGTACGGCGTAAGTAACCTTTTCACTCTGGTTCAGGATACGCATAAATTCGAACTACACTACAACGATAGTATGGTGGGTGCGCTTCCGGAAGCGGCAGATAAATACCATGCCTGGTCGCCGGTCTTTCACGCGGCAAAAATCCAGGATGCGCTGGCTGTTTTCCAGGGAGCTGTAGATCGGGTTGTACCGCCCGCGCAATCTGAAGAGATTGTCAACGCGGTGCGCAGCCGGGGAATTCCGCTGGTCTACAAAGTATATGAAGGAGAAGGTCACGGCTTCCGCAAGGCAGAGACCCTGACTGACTACTACCGCGAAGTGGAACGCTTCTTGCAACAATTCGTGCTATTCGCTCCGTAGTTTAATCGCGAAGAGAATCGCACTTTGCCATCCATTTCCTCCAATCCGGCGAATAACGCTGTGAAAGACAATTACCCGGACATGGAAGGAAAGGAAAGAGAGTAATCACTTTGAGCAGGAATTTACTGAAATTTATAGTGTTTGCCGGATTGATCGTCGGGTTGACCGCATGCGAACGTCCGGCCAATATCTCGCCGATCGGACCTGTGGCGCCCACGGCACCTGCCGCGGCAGCCGCGGCCACAATTGTGCCGGCTGAACCGAAAGCGGTCACCCCCACCTTGTTGATCAAAACCCCGGTCAAAGTCGCCACCCAGGCCTCCGGATTCCAGGAAATATTAAGCGCCACTCAGACAGCCGTTGCCACCATCCGGTCCGGCACGTTGACAGCCACCGCCATGGGACTATCCGGCACCCAAATCGGCACGCCGGGGACACCGGGAACGCCAGGGACTCCGATGGCCGGCACCGGTACGCCGGGTATCTTCGCTACTCCGATGGCATTGGGAACCATCTACCCGGCTACCCCCTCGGCTGAAGGCACGATGGGCGCCATGTTGGGCACACTCTCTCCTAATGGCACGCCCGGAGCTATGACCGGAACACTGGTCATCCCCACGGCCACAAAATTCATTGCCAACTTCCCGATCATCCCCGGTGTTCCCACCTTTGGTATCCAGAGTGTGGTCGGAGATGGAACAGTAACTGTAGTTACATCCGAATTTCCGGCAAATAGTAAATACACCGTTTATATGGGGTCAGCCGGCACCCGCGGGTACGGCGGAACGCTACTCGGTACATTTGACACCGATAAGGGCGGACAGAAGACCCTGGTCTTCAACATCCCCGCCACGCTGTATGGTTATTCACCCATCGATATGCGCATTGAATTCCCGGACGGGCGCTACACCTACAACTTCTTCTATAACATCACCGCCAATTAGTCCCACCCTTCGGGTTCAATGTGGACGTAGGCACGGTCCACTTCAGTAAAGCTTTCCAGCCGCTCAATCACCTGGTCGCAGATCGCATGCACCTGATTGAGCGGCATGTTTCCATCTACATTGATATGCATGTCCACCAGCAGGCGGGGGCCGCTATATTCCAGAATGGCATGGTGAACACGGATCACGCCGGGAATCTCCGCAGCCGCGGAAACCAGTTCTGCACGCAATTCTTCCGACGCGCCGGCGCCGGTCAGGAATCCCAGGTTTTCTTTTGCTGCCAGGAACGCCGCGCGGAAGATCCAGATTGCGACCACCACACCGGCGATAGGGTCAGCCAGCGGGTGGATGAAATCTGAGCCGATAATGCCGATAAAAGCGGCCGTAGAGGTGAGAACGTCACTCAGGTTATCTTTTGCTGTTGTTTCAAGTGTGGGGCTTTTCAGTTTCTTTGCCAGATTTCGGATCCAGACGAACATTCCAGCTTTTATGGCGGCGGCCAATAAGAGAACAAATACCGGCAACCCGATTTCAATTACTTTTCCACCTTCAATGAAACGCCGAATTGATGCGCTGGCGGCGGCGTAGCCGGCATAGGTCATGGATATGGTGATCATCAAACCAACCAGCGGTTCAAAGCGGCTGTGTCCCTGCGGGTGACTGGAATCCGGCGGCCTCTGTGCCATCCACAAACCAAGAACCATCAGGAAAGAGTACAGCACATCCGAGGCAGAATTTGCCGCGTCGGCCAATAGAGCTACGGATCCGCTCAGGTACGCAGCTACCCATTTAATAATAAGCAGGATCACATTGCCGCTGATGGTGATGATCAACGCGGTACGGTAAAGTGATTGATCTTCAGGGTTGGATTTATGAATGCGGATGGATTGCATGATGGTCTTTGCTCCGGTGATTAATAATACAAAACGGTCTCAAAATGCGCGCCCTTTCATTTGAACAATGATCAGGTGCACCTTTGAGACCGTTGAGATCAACATCAACGTTTCGGGCTGAGTGCTCCGCCCGGAATTCGTTTACCAATTATCTCATGAATTCTTCCATACTGGCGAGCAATGTGTCAACATCGCTCATGGTGATTTCGCCCATGTGCGCGATACGGAAGGTTTTGTCTTTCAATTCACCGTAACCATTGGCAATACGCATACCTCTGGTCTGTAGGAATTTGTTCAGGGCTGAAATATCGAGGCCTTTTTCGTTCTTGATCGTCGAGACGGTCTTGGAGCGGTATCCTTCGAGAGCCAGAGGGTCCATGCCATGAGCGGAAGCCCATTTCTGCGTTCGCTGGGCCATTGCCGTGTGACGGGCAAACCGGTTCTCAATACCTTCTTCCAGAATACGGTCAAGCTGAACATCAAGGGCGTAGATCAACGGCATGACCGGGGTCATGGGGGTTGAATCTTTGAGCCGGTGTTTTTCCATGAGGACAAGATCAAAGTACCAGCCGCGGTTTTTCACGGTTTCGGCTTTCTTCATGGCGCGGTCAGAAGCCGCAGCCAGTGAAAGACCCGGGGGAAGCGCCAGGCATTTCTGTGATGAGGTCAACAGGAAATCAATGCCCCAGGCATCCATTTCGATCTTAGAGCCGCCCAGAGAGGACACGGCATCGACCAGGATCAGAGTATCCGGGGATATCTCGTGTACCACTTTGGCCAGATCTTTGAGCGGGTTTTCCACACCGGTGGAAGTCTCATTGTGAACTATGGTGACAGCTTCGTAAGATTTCTTTTTCAGCGCGTCAGCCAGCATTTCCGGCGTGATCGCCTGTCCCCAGGGGACTTCGATCCGGTCGGCCTGTTTACCATTGGCGATGGCGCATTTATTCCAACGGTCGGCAAAAGCGCCATTAACACAGGAGAGCACGCTTTCTTGTACGAAATTACGAACACCGGCTTCCTGCATACCGGATCCCGATGATGTGCCCTGAAACACCCGATACTGGGTAAAAAACAATTTCTGGGCTTTCTCAGCGGTTCTTCGGAACATCTCCTCAAAATCTTTGCTCCGATGGGGCATCATGGGCTTTGCCTGGGCAGCAAGAACTACCGGGGCAACATCCACTGGACCGGGGACAAACATTGGCGACATAAGATTCTCCTTTACTTATGAAAGTTAGCGAAGGATAAATGTCAAAACAATAAGGGCTCCTACAAAGAAGACTACCTGATAAATCATCAGCTGAAGGTCTTTTTTAACATACGTGTAATCGGGATTGAATTCGGTTCCGGGGCGTGAAGCCGGGCGTTTTGTTGTTTCAGAGCCGGGAGTGCTGAAGGAAACCTGACGTTTTTGAGTTTTAGCCATTTCGATCCATCCTGAAGATATTAAGAATTTTTCAATACCGCGGATACAACGATCCGGCGATTATCTACCATATAGGGGTAACACGAAATCAATGTCACCACAGGGTCGGGTGTGGGTGCCATAACCTCAACCTGGCTGGGCATCACAATCCGGCTCTGGTTGATCACATAGGTGTATGAACGCAGATTGGTGAACAGGACAATCGTATCACCAGTTTTTAGTTTGTCTAGGTCACGGAAGAATTCACCGAACACATCGTTATGGGCAGAAAGGACAATGTTGCCATCGTTACCCGGATTGGGCGTGCCGGCATGCTGCCCCACGCCTTTTTTCAATTGCTCCCACCCGTCACCTTGAATGACCGGCGCGTCAACCCCGATGGAGGGGATTTGAATACGGACTGCCTGTTCAGGGCTGGATGTGGGCAACGGCACGGCTGCCAGTGACTGCACCAGCGGCCGCAAATGTGCCGGGATTTCTTCCTCGTTCGGCTGGGCAATGCCTTCAGCATTTGGCGGTGTATGGCCGGATGGTAAAACCACGGCGCGTATCAGCGCGGTGGGCGCCAGGGTTGGCTGCTCCAGAGATGACGCCACTTCCTGATTGAGGTCTCGGATAGATTTGACATAATAGCCCATGATGGATATGACGCCCAGAACGGCTACCACTTCAATCCCGATGAGAAGCCGGTTGATCCAAATTTTACGTTTTGAGACTGGCGCCGGAAGTTCTTTGACTTCACCGGGCTCGCTCAAGATACGCCCGGGGTTGTAATTTCCCTGGGGGATGGATGCAGATTGAATTCGGCCGGTCTTCCGGTAATACTCCAGGCGTTCCTGGCGCACTTTCATACGCTTCTGTGCCAGAAGCGATTGAAGATCTTCAATAGAATAGTCATCCAGAGGATGGTTAGGTGCCACAGGCGTTCCGTTTCATGCAACCAATGCTTTGTAATAAAAAATTATACTTCATCAGGTTCCAGGGTTCGATAATAGTAAAGTCGGCTTCCTGTTAATTGGGTCCGAGTACCAATAACTGTTTTTCGGTGACATCCCCGTTTTGGAGGGTATTAGTGGATCTGAATTGGCCGCTACAATTGGACGATTTACATTTAATAGAAAAATGTGAATGTTATAATCAAAAGACCTTACATAGAAAGATGCAAGCGAAATGTTCAAATCAAGCTTACTAAAAACACTGGTTTTTTCTCTGATACTGGGAACTTTGATCCTCGGTACCACCGGATGTTCTGTGTTGCAGCAGATCAACCCGCCGACAGCCACGCCGACCGAAGTGCCACCCACGGAAACTCCCCTGCCTTCTCCCACCGCGACGGTCCCCATCTTCGCGCCGAAGCCCGAACCGGAGACCGTCACCTGGGTGCCGACGGTCCCCTCCTGGGGATTCACGCCCGTGATCCCGGCGGCCAACGACGGGGCGGCCACCAGGCCGACCATAATGTAGCCCGCATGGGCGATACTGGAGTAGGCCAG
>CAYQTY010000093.1:0-2172 GCA_964420535.1 uncultured Leptolinea sp.
CCTGAAAAAGAATCTGACGATCGTGAAAATTTAGAGCTTGACCCCACTCAGATAGAACGCGTCCACATTCCCCCCGGCCCTCCTCCCGAGCAGCAGCACACCGAGAGATTGACGAATTTCGAGATGGTCTTCCTGGGTTACGGTGAAGCCCAGGCGAAGATCGAAGCCACCCGGTGCATCCACTGCCCGCCGCCGGAACCCTGTATGGTGGGATGCCCGCTGCATAATGACATCCCCAAAGCCCTGTTGGCCATAGAGCAGGGAAAGTATAACGAAGCAGCTTCTGTGTTCCGCAACACATCCAATTTCCCCGAAGTGTGCGGGCGCTTGTGCCCGCAGGAAGTGCTATGTGAAGGCTCGTGTACCGTCGCCGGGTATGACCGGGCGGTAAATATCGGCAAACTGGAAGCTTTTTGCGCTGACTGGCAGCGGGACCATGAGGGTTTCCCCCGGCCGGAGATCGCGCCTGAAACAGGTCGGCGCGTGGCGGTTGTTGGCAGCGGTCCCGCCAGCATTGCCGTGGCAGAGCAGTTATCAATCCGGGGACACAAAGTGGTTGTCTATGAAGAATGGCCCAAACCCGGAGGGCTGTTGATGTACGGCATCCCAAGTTTTAAACTCAGCAAAAAGATCGTTCAGGCGAAAATGGATTTCCTTGAATCCATCGGGATAACATTTATCTGCAATACCCGTGTGGGGCGTGATATTTGCATAGAAGAGTTGCAGGAGCAATATGATGCCATCTTCCTGGGAATCGGCGCGCCGGTGACCAACACAGCCAGGCTTCCCGGCGAGGATCTGAAAGGTGTGTATCACGCCACAGAATTTCTGGTGCGCGGCAACTTACCGCCGGAAGACCAGCCCGATTGGGTCAGAGGGCTGCCCAAAACAGGACAGACCATGATCGTCATTGGCGGCGGGGATACGTCCACCGACTGCCTGCGCACCGCCCGCCGGTTGCAGGTTCAGCACGGATTTGTTGATGGGCTGGTGGTCAATTACTACCGCGGTAACGAGACGGAAATGCGCGCCCGTGAAGATGACTACCACCACGCGAAGGAAGAGGGTATCAACTATGAATTCCTGGCATCACCGGTGGGATTCATCGGTGATGAGAGCGGGCACGTGCGCCAGATCGAATTTGTGAAGATCATGACAAAACCGGCAGACCAGCCAGAACAAAAAATCCCCTCACGTATCCGCATCCCCATCCCGGGGTCAAACTTCCTGGTGCCGGCAGATGTAGTCGTGCTAGCCATCGGTTACAGCGGGGACGAACTGATCCCATCACAGAAACCGGAATTAAAGACCCGCAAGCCGGGAATCTTTGAAGTGCTATCTGAAGAGACCGGACACGCCACGGTGGGTGGATTCTTCGCCGCCGGCGACGATGTACGCGGCGCCGACCTGATCGTCACCGCGATTGCCGCGGGCCGCAAAGCCGCGCAGGGGATGGATGCGTATCTCCGGTCACTTTCGGACTGAATTACATTATAAAAATCAAACAAAAACGGCAGATTTTTTATAAAATATCAATAGTGATTTGAAATCCCGGGCTGGTACGGGATGGTGATCCTGAACGGGTGGCGATCTGTCTATCCGGAATATTTACTTGATATGACGTTTTGGTTAATTACAATACGGGAGAGACTCGATAATGAACAGCCTTCTCGGAAAACACTGGCATCACATTTTAATTGAAGATGTAGAAGATCTGCTCGGTGCGAATATCAAACAGGGGATGGATCAGTTTGAGGTCAAACACCGGCAGGAACACTTTGGCCCGAATTTGTTAACGCCCAAAAAGGGAAAAAGTGCGTTGGCGCGGTTTCTCGTTCAATTAAACAATCCGCTGGTGATCATCCTTCTGGCTGCCAGCGGAGTTACCGCGATATTAAAAGACCCGACAGACGCACTGGTAATCTTCGGTGTGGTTTTCATCAATGCAATTGTTGGCTTTGTTCAAGAATACAGGGCGGAACAATCCATCGCCGCCCTGGCAAAAACAATGACAACGGAAGCTGTCGCGGTCCGCAATGGAACGGTTATCCGGATACCGGCGACAGAATTAGTTCCCGGAGATATGGTCCAGCTTCAGGCAGGGGCGCGGGTACCGGCCGATCTGCGGCTGGTTTCTTCGCGTGACTTGCAGATCACCGAAGCCGCCCTCAC
>CAYQTY010000093.1:2182-3370 GCA_964420535.1 uncultured Leptolinea sp.
TTGCCGGTGGAAAAAGACGCGGCCCTTCAGATCGACCACGATGCCCCTCTGGCCGAAAGGCGCAATATGGCATACGCCTCCACCCTGGTCACTTATGGCGTTGGTACCGGGATAGTTGTTGCTACCGGCGATATCACTGAGATCGGCCGGATCTCTCAATTGATCTCAAATGCCACAGAACTGGAGACTCCCCTTACCCGGAAGATCAGCCAGTTCAGCCGGGTATTGCTGGTAGCCATTCTGGTTCTTGCCGCGATCACCTTCGGTATCGGCCTGCTTCGCGGTCAACCGGTGGTGGATACCATGATGGCCGCGATCGCCCTGGCCGTAGGGGCTATCCCCGAAGGTCTCCCGGCCGCGTTGACCATTACACTCGCCATCGGCGTCTCACGCATGGCGCGCCGGCGGGCCATCATCCGCAATCTGCCCGCGGTAGAGACGCTTGGTTCCACAACCGTAATTTGCTCGGATAAAACCGGCACCCTGACCCAGAACCAGATGACGGTTCAGGAGATCCAAACCCTGGGCGGTACGTATAGCGTTGAAGGTGTTGGATATCAACCGTTCGGCGCCATCTCCGGCGCGTGGCCGGAAGACCACGCGGTTGCCGAGACGCTGAAAGCCGGCTTCCTGTGCAATGACAGTCAACTCGTGGAAGGTGATACCGGATGGATGATCCAGGGTGACCCGACTGAGGGTGCCCTCCTGGTTTCAGCCCGTAAAGGACAGCTCAACCCCGACCGCACCCTCTACCCCGCCACACTCGATGCAATCCCGTTCGATTCACAACACCAATTCATGGCCACGCTGCACGACGATGGCACGGTTTATATCAAAGGCGCGGCGGAAGTATTGTTGGAGCGCTGCACCAATGTACTCACCCCATCCGGAAAGACCGATACCGCCGGTATTGACACCTTCCGCCAGTCCATGGAGCAGATGGCTTCCCGGGGTTTACGGGTGCTGGCCTTTGCCCGGCTTAAAAAGACCGGAGCGCAAAAGATCACATTTGACGATATCAAGGGCCTTACCCTGCTCGGTCTCCAGGGTATGATCGACCCACCGCGGCCTGAAGTGATCGCCGCTATTAAAGCCAGCCAGAAAGCCGGAATAACTGTCAAAATGATCACCGGAGACCACGCGCTTACCGCGGTGGCCATTGGCCGTCAGATCGGGTTATGCCAGGAT
>CAYQTY010000093.1:3380-10841 GCA_964420535.1 uncultured Leptolinea sp.
GTTCCGGTAAAACCGACGCTTGAACAAGTGACCGGCGACCTGCGCAACGGCAAGCTGAGCGGCGCCGATCTCTCCCGGAGCAACTGGCGCAAGGCCGATCTGAGCCAGGCGCTTCTGCCCGGAGCGGACCTTTCCAAATTGACCGATTCTGAACTGATCGAACAGGTTGAAAAAGTGAATATTTATGCCAGGGTAGCCCCCGAACAAAAGCTTCGCCTGGTGGAAGCATTGCAGGCTAAAGGGCACGTTGTCGCCATGACGGGTGACGGCGTGAATGACGCCCCGGCGCTCAAACAGGCCAATATAGGCGTGGCCATGGGTATCACAGGTACCGAAGTATCCAAAGAAGCCGCAGACATGGTTTTGACCGATGACAATTTCGCGTCGATCGAAGCCGCTGTAGAAGAAGGAAGGGGTGTCTTTGACAACCTGACGAAATTCATCGCGTGGACTCTTCCCACAAATCTCGGTGAAGGCTTTGTACTGCTGGCTGCCATTATCAGCGGCGCCACGCTTCCGATATTACCTATTCAACTTCTGTGGATCAACATGGTCACAGCCGGTATCCTGGGATCCACCCTCTCACTTGAGCCAAAAGAACCCGGGTTGATGGAACGCAAACCCCGCGATCCGGATAGCCCCATTCTGAGTAAGGCTCTGATCTTACGGATATTTCTGATCAGTCTGGTAATACTTGTGGGCGCGTTTGGTTTATTTGAATTCTCTCTGTCGCAGGGCGCGTCAATAGCGGAAGCACGCACAGTGGCGGTCAATGTGATCATTTTTGTTGAAATATTCTACCTTTTCAATGCGCGCTCGCTCACCCTATCCGTGTTCAAGATCGGTGTCTTTTCCAATCCATGGGTCATTGGCGGGACGCTGTTGATGGTAGTAATCCAAATGGCATACACCTATCTCCCGGTAATGAACCAGGCTTTTGGCAGCGCGCCGCTTTCGTTAGAAATGTGGCGCAATGTACTGGCTTTCGGCCTCGCGGCATTCGTTCTGGTTGAAATGGAAAAATGGCTGCGAAGAAGGAAAACCCGGTAATTCTGCCGGGGTATAGATATGCAAAGATTGTACGATTCTTATCTATATCATATAGATATTGTTTATAGTATTGCTAAACATTATCAGGTATACACAATAAGAGGTCACTATGAGATGGTCTTGGAAAATTGGTTCTTTCGCAGGAATTGACGTATTCATTCACGCCACATTCCTTCTGCTGATCACGTGGGTAGGGTTCAATTACTGGCAGCAAACCGGCACACTGGCGGGTACTCTGGAAGGAATTTTATTCATACTATTCCTGTTTGGCTGTGTAGTGCTACATGAATTTGGACACGCTCTTACAGCCCGGCGTTTCGCAATTAAAACCCGCGATATCACGCTCTACCCAATTGGCGGAGTAGCCCGGCTGGAACGTATGCCGGATAAACCCATTCAGGAATTATGGGTGGCGCTGGCCGGCCCGGCCGTCAATATCGTCATTTCCGCCCTTTTGTTGGGATGGTTGATCCTTTCAGGATCGGTCAACCCGCTGGCAGGCAATAATTTCACCGGTGAGCCCTTCCTTGAGAGGTTGATGGTCGTCAACCTGTCGCTGGCGTTATTCAACCTTATTCCAGCCTTCCCCATGGATGGCGGTCGCGTACTGCGAGCTTTGCTCGCCTTGCGCATGGAATACACCCGCGCCACCCAGACCGCCGCCACCATCGGTCAGGGAATTGCATTTTTACTGGGTTTCTGGGGATTGTTCTCCAACCCATTCCTGGTGTTCATTGCTCTGTTCGTCTGGATCGGGGCGGCACAGGAAGCTTCGATGGTGCAAATGAAAACTGCACTGGGCGGTATTCCGGTCAGCCGGGTGACAGTGACAAACTATCAGTCACTCGCCCCGCAGGACAGGCTTTCGCGGGCGGTTGAACTCATCCTTTCAGGCACACAAACTGATTTCCCTGTGGTTGACAACGGCACCGTGGTGGGTATTGTTCTGCGTGACGATATCCTTTCCGCCCTCTCTCACAACGATCAGCATGTCAACATTGCCAGCATGATGCGCAGAGATTTTGAGGCAGCCGATGCCAACGAGATGCTCGAACCGGCTTTTATCCGCCTGCAGATGTGCGGATGCCACACCATGCCCGTCACCCGCGGTGGAGAACTGGTCGGTCTTTTGACCACCGACAATATCGGCGAATTTCTCATGATCCAATCCGCCATGTCCGGGGCGCGCGGGACCTCAAATGTATAACAGACAATCCTGGAAGAATTAACCTTTTTGATAAAATTGGTTTAGGAAAAATCCCTGACTGGCAGAACATCGCATAAGGGATTTTTCAAATGATAGAATTTTCAAGCACCTTTCATGATGTCCGGCACATGGAATTGTGACCATGGCAATGATAAAAGTCGCTGGTTGATAATCTGGCATGCGAATATTCTCATTTTCGTCTGTTAAAATAGATAGCGATTCCCGATCGGGATGTTAATATTGATAGATACCTTCTCCCGGGTATTATTTCACCTGAATTAATAGGAGTTTTCACCATGCCGGATTTTGTCATCACCTGTTGTTCAACCGCTGACCTGCCCCTCGAACACCTGCAAAAACGGGATGTTCCATTTGTCTGCTTCCATTTCACCATGAATGGCAAGGAATATCCAGACGATCTGGGGCAGACGATTGCCTTTGAGGATTTCTACGCGCAGATCACAGCCGGCGCCATGCCCACCACATCGCAGGTGAATGTCAACCAGTTCATTGCCTTTTTTGAACCATTCCTCAAAGAGGGAAAAGACATTCTTCATATCTCACTTTCCTCCGGAATTTCCGGCACGTACAATTCCGCTGTTCTGGCCCGGGAACAACTGGCGCCAAAATATCCTGAACGGAAAATCATAACCGTCGATTCGCTAGGCGCTTCCTCCGGGTATGGCCTTCTGGTGGATTCAGTGGTTGACATGAAAGAATCCGGCGCTTCGATGGATGAAATCCACCGGTGGCTGGAGGAAAACAAGCTGAAGATCCACCACTGGTTCTTTTCATCTGATCTCACCCATCTCAAGCGCGGCGGACGTATTTCAGCCGCATCTGCTGTGGTTGGGGGATTATTGAACATTTGCCCGCTGATGAACATGGATAACCATGGAAAACTGATCCCGCGTGAAAAGATCCGCGGGAAAAAGCAAGTAATCCGGGAGATCGTCAAGCGGATGGAAGAACACGCACAGGGCGGTTTGGATTACTCTGGTAAATGTTTCATCTCCAATTCCGCCTGCTTTGACGATGCCCGCGCGGTGGCCGATATGATTGAAGAGAAATTCCCCCACCTGAATGGAAAGGTGATGATCAACACCATCGGCACGGTTATCGGGTCACATACCGGGCCGGGCACGGTCGCGCTATTCTTCGTTGGGGATGAACGAATTAAATAGCAGTTAATATTTTTTTTAGCGAATCTTTACGCCAGTCAGCCGGACTGGCGTTTTTCTTTCCGCAAATGATTATTCTATAATTACTACTGGCAAAGACCTCAGGGGAGATTTCAGGTTATTTTGAAAGGATTATCATGAAAAACTACACCAAACCGCATCCGATCAAAATCATTGTACTAACCACCGCTCTTTTATTATGCGTCTCCGCTGCGGGATTTCCCGCCAGTGAGCCTCCTCCTCTTCCCTGCCGGATCACCTTTGAAACCGACCGTGACGGGAACCGCGAAATCTATGTAATGGAACCTGACGGGTCCAACCCGGTCAACCTGACAAATAATCCGGCGGATGATATGCAGCCCTCCTGGTCTCCGGATGGCACAAGGATCGCCTTTGTTTCAAACCGGGAAACCGAGAAAGAAGGCGGACAATACGTTTATGTTATGGATTCCGATGGCAAAAACGTCCGCCAGTTGAACATGGAAAATGAAAGTACCTGGCCGGACTGGTCACCGGATGGCAAGGTGATCACCTATACGGCTTTTGGTGATATCTACGTGATCAACGCGGATGGCAGCGGCGAATCAGTCAACCTGACCAATTCACCGGAAGAAGATCAACGTTCCAAATGGTCTCCCGATAATCACATAATCCTCTGGCTTTCCGGGAATAATGGACGGTTTGATATTTTCACCATGAAACCCGATGGAAACAGCAAGAAACAGTTGACAGAAAACGCCGCTGTCAACGATGCCGTCTGGGCCATTGATGGGCGCATCTTCGGGCACTGGGACTCCAAAGAAGGCGGCTGCTTCAACTGCATCATGAACGCGGATGGCACTAACATCTCTAATGCCGGCGGCAAGGGCGACATTGCTAATCATGTCCCGTTTATAACCGCTGATGGTCAGCGGGTTGAGCTTATCGCTGGTCCCTACCAAAACGGCGACAATGAGATATTGTTGGTATCGCCGATCTTTCCCGAGGTATTCCGTAACATTACACAAAATAAAGCCAATGACATCAATCCTGATTGGCCCGGGATGTGCCTTTCAGGATTACAGAGAGATATGCCTGATAAACCGACTGATCCTGTAAACAAACCAGCCGACCCTCCAAATAAGATGACCTTTGGATATGCCGGCGACAAGGGTATGCATAAAGAACGCGCACGTGATATGCAGATCGCGTGCGATGAGTTGGGCATCGAGTGTGTATATGGCGAAATACCTGAACTTGTCAACAAAGGAGTGGATGCCA
This sequence comes from uncultured Leptolinea sp., assembly GCA_964420535.1. GTDB lineage: Bacteria > Chloroflexota > Anaerolineae > Anaerolineales > Anaerolineaceae > Leptolinea. The sequence continues at coordinate 8,079 of CAYQTY010000093.1, forward strand.
TTATCCAGAATACCGATAAAAATTCGGTAAATGAGCTGCGGGATGATATCAAAAATGCCATAGATAAAGACATACCCGTATTCCTTCTAGATGCGGAAACAAAGATCGATGGTGCCTACAGCGTATCTGTTGACTATAACCTCTGGGCGAAGACCAGTTTCGAGTGGATGCTTGAGAAGATTGGCGGAAAAGGAGAGATTGCGTATTTCGATCTTGATCCCGTTTACCGGTTCTCCGAGGCAATCAAAGACTTGCTTACGAATTATCCTGATATTACCGTTGTAGAATTTCGTGATGGGGATTATCCCTCTGAAAAAGTAAAACCGGAAACCAGTGATTTTGTGAACATGTATCCAGACCTAAAGGCGATATGGACCAGTTACTTCAATTTTCAAGCAATGGATGGTTTGAAATTCAACGGTATTCCGTATGAAAAATGGCCGGTGATGGTCTGCGAAGCCAACCGGGATGGGTTGCTTACCTGGCAGAAGGTCCAGGCGGAATACCCGAAATTCGACTGCTTCGCGTCTGTGAATCCCCCGGGAATTGCGTATGCCGCCATCTATGCCGCGTATTACCTGAAAAGCGGCTATCAACTCGATGAAACCGTATTAGGCGGCGAGTTTGGGCGTACTCTGTTTGTAGATCTTCCGACCGTTACTAAAGAAAACTTCCAGGTTGAATTAGACGAGATGTTAAAGAATGACACCCATGTAGTTGATGAATTGATGACCCCGGAAGAGATCAAGGGAGAATGGTTCATTGATAAATAATTAAAACGCCGGGTATGCTTTCAGACAGCAGGGCAAATAACCCTGCTGTTTTTAATTATTGTCGCTTTTTAATAAAAGCAGGGCTTTCAAAACAATTTCTTCCACTGAATGATCCACATCCAGTGTGATGGCATCCGCTGGCTCTTCCAGTGTTTCGAACTGACTCTTCAACATCTCCGGCTTCATGAAATGACCTCCCCGCTTCTTCATGCGCTCCAGGATCAAATCATAGGATCCTTTAAGATAAACGAACCTGACATTCCCCGCTGAACGCGATACCAAAACATCGCGGTATGACTGTTTAAGGGCGGAACACGCAAGCACACCTTCTTGTCCTGCCCTAGTTTCCGTTTCGATCATGGCGGCCAGTAATGTAAGCCACCCGGCTCTGTGACTATCGGTAAGAGGGATACCGGTAGCCATTTTTGCCAGGTTTTCCTGTGCGTGGTAGTTATCGGCATCATAAAACGGAACACGTAACTTCGCGGCCAGTGCTTTTCCTACGGTGGTTTTGCCGCAGCCGGAAACACCCATTATTACTATGAACATTCTTCCACATCCATCCGCGCAAAACACATAATAAGAATTTATGGATATTGTATCAATTCCCCACCATGGAATCGCTATTTCGTTTCGGTGACCTTATGGATGATGCGTGGATTGTCAGCATCGTGGCCTTTAATACGTGAGAGGTGATAGGCAAACAATTGCGCGGGAACGATCGCCGCGATGGGGCTTAACCATTCCGGCAGTTCGTCAGGCAATTCCACCGGGGTGATGGCGATATCCAGGGCTTCTTTCCGGTTTGAGATGACCATCAGTTCACCCTTTAATTCTTTGCGGATGCGGGATAGTGTTTCCATCATAGGATCAAACACCCTGCCTGCCGGCGCTACAGCCATCACCGGGAAGCCGCCATGCACAATGGCGATTGGTCCATGCATGAAGTCAGCGGAGGAATAGGGTTCCGCGCTGATATACGTCATCTCTTTCATCTTTAAGGCCCATTCATAGGCGGTAGCATAGTTGAAACCGCGCCCGAGCACCACCGTCTGCTCCATGTAGCGGTAGCGCTTCACGGCATCCTGGATCATGCCGTCGGTTTCCAACATATCGCTCACCCGTTCCGGGATCCTTTCAAGTGATTCCATGCCGGGGACGTCACCGGCAAGCGCGGCAGAAAGCATGGCCAGCACCATCAATTCTGCCGTGTATGTTTTGGTGGCAGCCACTGCCAGTTCGGGTCCGGTCAACAACGGAAGAACCAGGTCCGCTTTACTGGCGAGCGGGGATTCGGGATCATTGGTTATCGCCAGGGTCAGGCAATTCTGCCGCCGTCCTTCTTCGATCACACTGACAATATCCGGTGACTGCCCGGATTGCGAGATTCCGATCACCAGCGCATTCTGCAGTTTAGGCGGTGTATGGTAGTACGTGAACAACGAAGGTGTGGCCAAAGCGACCGGAAGCCCGTTCTTTCCTCCCAGAAGATAGTTGGCGTACCGGCCAGCATTATCGGAGGTGCCTCGCGCCGCCAGGAAAACAAAATTTACAGACCGCCGGCGGATCTCTTGCGCGGCTTTCTCCACTTCTGTGCGTTGCTCCGTGAAAAGCCGGCATAAACATTCGGGTTGCTGTAATATCTCGGAATGGGTACTCATGGCGTCACCTGATGAATTAGAAACCTGAATTTACGACCTATTGACAAACCGGCCGCTTATCCTGTATCATGTAACCGGTTACTGTAACCGGTTACATCGTCAGGAATATAATACATGAAAACAAAAAATAACGCAACCATCCGCGATGTCGCCCGCCGTGCCGGGGTTTCCGTGGCTACCGTCAGCCGCTATCTCAATAATACTGCGCCGCTGGCAGCTGAAACCGCTGAACATGTCAGGTTGGCGATGGAAGATTTGAACTTTTCTCCCCACCCAGCCGCCCGAAACCTGGCCACCAAACGCACCAACATCATCGGTCTTGTTCTTCC
>CAYQTY010000094.1:0-10761 GCA_964420535.1 uncultured Leptolinea sp.
CTCTTTCGCTTGAGGGGAGAAAGTGTATTCTAACGGTTTGCCGCTTGGTTGAACGTAAAGGATGTGATACAGTGATCCAGGCTTTGCCCGAGATATTAAACAAGGTTCCTGATGCGCATTACCTTATAGTAGGCAGTGGACCGTATGAAAGCGAACTAAAACAATTAACCCGATCGTTGGGTTTAGAATCTCATGTCACATTTGCAGGATATGTAGAATATCTGGGTCCTTACTATGCCCTTTGCGATGTATTTGCCATGATCAGTCGTGAAATCCCAAATAAACAGGACTTTGAGGGATTCGGCCTTGTTTTTCTCGAAGCCAATCTGTTTGGTAAACCTGTGATTGCAGGCCGTTCGGGAGGAATAGCCGATGCCGTTATTGACAACCAGACAGGAATTCTGGTAAATCCGGAGCGTCCCGGTGAAGTAGCTGAGGCAGTGACCAGATTACTATTAGATGAAACCATATCAAAAAAACTCGGTAAAGCCGGAAGGGCCAGAGTTATTAAGCAATTTTCAGAGGAATCTGCTATTCATAAGTTACGCGATGTAATAAAAAACAGGGATATTCCATGAATGCGGTACCCAATAAAGAACCTGAACTGAAGAGAGATGGACACCCCTGGATCATAGCAGTAGGGATAATGCTCTTTTCCATTTTATTCGGATCAACAGTTGGTTACCTGTATGAAAATATTTATTTAGGCATATTTTTAGTCACAGCGGGGCTTATCATCCTTGCCCTGGCTGTTCTTCCCCAAAAAGTTACCAATTATCTTCTGGCTGTTTATATATTTGTTTTTGTTGCCGCCTACGATTTTGCCGGATACGATCCGATACTCACAGTTCCAATAAAAATATATTATGCTGACGGTATTTTGCTATTTATGGTGGTTTTTTTACTTCACCTTTTATTTCATCGCATCTCCATATTAGATCTGCGTTCACCAATCACCTTATTGCTCATTGGAAACCTTATTTATGGTTTCATGGCCGTAATTATTGGTCGTACCGCCGGAAATTCCACTAACAACATACTGGGTGACTTCCGCCGTTTTTTTCTTTATCCCCTTGTTACTTTTCTGCCCCTGTTGATAAAGATCAAATGGAAGAATGTGCAAATGCTTTTTAAGTGGTTCTGTTTATCATTAACAATCATCAGCGTCATTGCACTATTTCGGGTTTTTGTTAATACCTCCTGGGATCCGGAACAATTTTCTGCCACCAATCAATTTCGTGCGATAGGTTACTTCTCCGGAATTCTATTGTGCATAGGAGTTGGAATTCTTTATGCGGTATTTCTTAACAATCGGTATCAGAAGAAAATAATCACTATAGTACTTCTTTTTCTCTTTGAAACAGCTATTTTCGCATCGGGTTATCGTATGCTTTGGATTCTTGGAGTGTTTTTGCCCCTTTTTATTACCTATTTCTCTTCAAGGGGATTGGGAAAATTATTTAAAATCCTGGGAATTACAGCAGTTGTACTAATATTTACTCTTGCCGCGACATATCTTATTAAGAACATATCGCCTGATGTATATGATCGTTTGGTAAACAGGTTATTTTCTACTGTCAGAGATCTTGATTTTAGAAACAATATTCGTTTTTATGCCTGGAAATCAGCATGGTCAATGTTTATTACAGCTCCCATCCTGGGTGTAGGCATAGGTGACCAGTTTGAATTCATAAGTCTGAATTCTGGCGGACAATATTACATCAGCCATCTGACAACACACAATATTTTGGTCAGCTTGTTATATCAAACCGGAATTATCGGCGCCGGTTTATTTATCGGCATTCACGGTGTTTTTACTATGGTTATATGGAGGGGATTATCCATATTAAAACCCTATAATCGGATATTGATGTTGGGTATGTTAGCCGGATATTTTTCCGCACTGATAATGGGAATGGTACAACCCTCGTTTGAATCCCCTGGCGCGATAGTCATTTTTTACTTTTTCGTCGGAATTATCCTGAACATCTTCCGGATGTTTACGAGTAATTTGCATGCATAAGCAATATGTGATTGTCACCCCTGCCTACAACGAAGAATCTTACATCCAATATACGTTAGATTCTGTGACAAAACAGACTTTATTGCCTGAGCAATGGATAATCGTTGATGATGGGTCAACAGATGGGACTGTTGACATTATTCGCCGATATGTATCCATTTTCCCATGGATCAAATTGGTTATAAATCCAACCGTCGGAGAAAAACCTGAAGGAGGAAGCAAGATCGTAAAAGCTTTTTATTCAGGATTCAGTTCACTTGATGTGTCTAATTATGATTTCTTGGTAAAACTAGATGCCGATCTCACCTTGCCTCAAATATACTTTGAAGAAGTAGCCAGAGCATTTTCTGAAGACAAATCCATCGGGTTGTGCGGGGGATTTTTAACCGAGTTTTCATCAGGAAAATGGAAAAAAGCATCATCGGCACAATATCATTTGCGCGGTGCGATAAAGGCATATCGAAAAAGCTGCTTTGATCAAATAGGCGGCATCCCATTCTCTCTGATCTGGGATGGTATAGATGAGATGAAGGCGATGTCTTTGGGTTGGAATGTGCGAATACTGGATTTGGAGGTTAAGCACCATCGTAAAAGATCGACAATAATTAATAGAGGAATAGGCTCTTCATATTCTGCAGGCAAACAATACTATAAACATGGATATGATGTATTTTTAGCATTTTGCCGGTCAGCGACCTACGGTATCCGCACCCAACCATACTTCATTACAACATTAGGGTTTTTGTCAGGATTTTTCTCGGAGTGGTGTAGAAAAACACCAAAAGCGGTGACGCCGGAGCTTGAAACCTTTATCAAGAAATATCAGTATAACCGGATAAAAAAATTTTTCTTCAAAAGATTAAATTCATGACGAATTATTACGGATCGGATCTGGTATCTTGAATATCTGGATTGATTTAGTAAATTCTCCGCAAGTATTATTTTTCCGTCCAATTTTGACTGAATTACGGCGGCGCGGTCATAGCCTTTTCATCACAAGTCGTGACTTTGCTCAAACCTGTTCTCTGGCAGAAGAATACAAGATTTCAAATACCGTTATAGGCCAGCACGGCGGCAGCAATTGGTCAGGGATTCTGTACCATAACTTGAACCGCACAGTCAAATTATGTAATTGGGTAAAAACTCAACCACGAATAGACCTGGCTCTCAGTCACAATTCATACAGTCAGGCTGTTGCATCTTCTATTTTACATATCCCGTTTGTCACACTCATGGATTATGAATATCAGCCGTTGAACTATCTGAGTTTTCATCTCGCCAGACGGGTGATCGTTCCGGAACCATTTCCCGATGAATTATTAGTAAAGTACGGGGCAAAGGGCAAAGTTAAAAAATTTTCTGGCGTAAAAGAGGAGCTTTACCTGGCTGACTTCAAACCTGATGATAGTTTTCTGCGCCGAATGAACATTGATTCGAACAAAATCATAATCGTTATCCGCCCACCGGCGCCCTGGACGCTTTATCATCGGTTTGAAAACCCGGTTTTTAATGATGTTTTACAATACCTGGCTGAACAGGAAAATACCACAATAATTTTTCTGCCGAGGATATCCGCTCAAGGTGAATGGGCAACTGAACTGGATATTCCCGGGTTGATTGTCCCAACGCAAACTCTAAATGGACCGAATTTACTTTTCCACGCGGATGCAGTCATCAGCGGTGGTGGAACGATGAACAGAGAATCTGCTGTGCTGGGAACACCAACATACACAGTTTTTGGGGGGAAGCTAGGTGCTGTAGATGAATTCCTTATCCGCAAAGGTCGAATGAATCATGTGCGTGATAAATCTGATATTGGAAAAATAGTAATTGAAAAGAAGAAGAAACAACTTGATTTTCATCAAGCTCCGGAATTATTGACCGAGGTCATTAATGCTATTCTGGATGAACCCGAAACATCGCTTTAAAGTAGACAAAGATTTTCGGGAAATAATGATATTTCAAAGATAATTTATCCGTGGTTACTAATTAAACGTTTAGTTTTTTTAGATTTTTATTTCTCAACCTTCTTTGATAGTTAAAAGTGTTTTTACAGATTTTTTATCGTTTTCTAATGGCGATATTTTTCTTAAGTCAATATATTGTATTAAACACCTCTAATGTCCTGCAATTATTTAAAAGAAGGTAAGCTTTGGAATCTGACATTAAACCGGGATATTTTATCCATATCAATAAATATGTATACACAAAGCATATTCTTGATACATTAATCGCACTTTTTCTATTGGTTTTATTTGCGCCCCTTATGCTGATTATAAGTGTTGGTATTCTAATATCCTCCCCGGGGCCTATTATTTATCGCCAAAAACGGATTGGGAAAGATGGAATCCCCTTTGTCCTGTACAAATTTAGATCAATGCAAGTGACCAACAACCCGGATTTACACCGTGAGTATGTTCAGAAATTGATCAAGGAAAATATTCAACCGGAAGATTTGGGAAAGCATACTTTGAAACTTATCGGCCACCCGCGAATAACTGGTCTTGGAAAATACTTACGAAAATTCAGCATTGACGAACTCCCACAGTTGTTTAATGTATTAAAAGGTGATATGTCTATTGTCGGCCCTCGGCCACCCATGCCGTATGAATATGAGGTTTATAAACAGTGGCATAAGAAGCGTCTCTCTGTTCTTCCGGGAATTACCGGCCTCTGGCAGGTTACCAAACATAACACAGTGCCATTTGACCAAATGGTTCAAATTGATTTAGATTACATCCAGAAAATGAGTTTTTGGTTGGACATGAAGATAATTCTGCTCACTCCATTTGAGATGATAAAAGGAAGAGCTAATGGATAGTCTGAAAAAAAGTATAAAAAAATCCTGCATAATTTTGCCTGTAGAAAGAATTCGACTATTCGCTAAAAATACTTTTTTAGTTCGCTAGAGAGAACTCTACTGTAACTTCCCTATCCTGTTTCAAGTCAGTCACAAGTAACCAACTACCGTTATCCTCTTGAAGACCTGTCATAGTGTTGTTTATCTTCATACCCGAGGGTAGCTGAAACCGCAAAGTCAGGGGTATTCCCTTCGTTCCTGGTTGCTTCTGAACTTTCAATTTGTATATCCAGCCATTATCTTCCAGATTTCTCATTACGATCCCGGCAGGCAATCTATATGTAAAACTTGTCTCCAGAGATTGCCCGGTTGGAACCACCAGCAATGTGCCATATGCCTGAATACCGGATAGTGCTTCATCGAGAATATCTGTTCTGGCTGGAATATCCTTTTCACGCAAAGGCCATGGCGCCTTGATTTCATGCGGAGTTGATGATTCCATCTCTGAACCAGCAGGTGTGTAAATCCGTAAATAAGACCAGAAACACCCGTTTATCCGGTAATTTCTTTCCGGCAAAGTTTCAACGCTCGGTCTGGGAGATTGAATACATTCATCCATAATGGATGAGTTGTTGACATAATGTATGGTAAATTTCGCCTCGGGGTGTTCCAGGTCAGATAGATCTACATCATATTCTTGAGATACCCGCATGACAGCATATGTCTTGTTGAATCCGATGTTACTGTCAACCGACATTAAAAAGTCACTATTTGGATTGGGGCGAACGGCGCCATCCCAGCCGCTTCGGGCGACCAGTTCTTTCATCTCTGGATCATCAAAGAATAACAGAATATGTTTCTCATTGAGCAGCCGGATCATTGTCCGGCTGACTGCCTGCCAGAGAGCAGCATCGCCAACCATCAATTTCTTTACCAGCGGATCAGCCATTCGATTAATAAATCGTTTCCTGTTCCAACCTTCCGCGGAAACCCCGGCTGGCGGCGTCTGTTCTTTTGACGACCGCATATATTGAATGACATTTTCCGCGGTAATCATTTCCGTTTCGCCTTCAACCTGAAGCGGACCAACCTGGCGCAACAATTCGACGATCACGTTCTGATCCACAGCGATCACACCCTGTATGGCACCGGGACGGGTGTAGGCATACAGGAAGCGGACCCATGAAACCGATGTCGGAAAATCTGTGAACCAGTTGGCATCCCGGAGTAATAACATCTCGGCCATCATGTATTCGTCAAGCTGCCACGGCGCTTTGGGGTACGGTTTTGAAAAATCGTCGAACAATTCATAACTTTCAAACGACAGATTGGTCAACCTGCCATTCTCGAAAACCATCAATCCCACGGCTGAAAGAAACCCTCCGGTGGCCCTCAATTCATCCTCATTTTGGACCATCACCAGGTAGGATTGCGGTCCGTTGCCAACCGATCCGAGTATCCGGGGGGTAAGCCGTGCCATTTCTAAAATATCATCCACCGGAAATGCATCCTGCATGCTAAGCAAGATTGGATCAATCTTATCAACTATCAGCGATCTAACCTCCGGTGACAGCCTGTCGGTATCGATCATTTGCCGTATCGCCCGTGCTGTTGCCAACGAAGCCTGTGCGGTGACCAATTGCGGACTGCCTACATTTAGCCTCTCCATAAGCTCAGGTATTTCTGGCGTCGCAACATTTCCGTTCGATTCTGAAAACGCCGGGCTGACAACCTGGAATACTCCGTCTCCGGCACTGGCTAATTGGATACCCATCTCTAAAAGCCTGGATGCCTGCGAAATATCTCCTCCATACCGCGGGATCCATCCCAGATAGGGCGTTATATTTAAAAACAGCCCATTTTCCTTTTGTATTTCCTCCAAATCTTGCTTAAGCATTGATATAGAATGGCCGGCTTCTTCCAATTTTCCCGGTTCAGAATAGGTTTGTTTTAGACCAAGCAAAACCTGGCTGTTTTGCCTGATAGAATTTATCCGTTGGTTCGCCTGCCACCCCTTATACCCGAGCCAGATAGTAGAACCAAACAGAAATATCAGAAAAGACCAGATAAGGATACCGGTAACCTTCTTAATATAAGGAGAAAATTTGGATGTGTTCTTTCCCCTAGCCCCTCCATGGTGGGGTTTCGATCCAGTTGACTTGCCCGCCAGCGAATTTTCATAATGCATTAGCACACCCGCCAGATGTTCCAAACCTTTGCGGTGCCAATCGCTTATAGTACTGTTGGCTGCGATCTCCTTCTCGCCTCCAACCAGTTGATACCGCTGGCTTTCTTCCATGGTCACTTTTTTATCTGGACCAAATACGAATAGTAGAATAGCCTGGTCTATCCCCTGCCACGCTTCACGAAATGTTACGGGTCTTGGAGTACCAAATTTATACGGAGCAAAATAAAGGGAGGCCAACAGTCCATACTCTCCCCAACGCGTGTCCAATCGCAGGCCTTTTCTGGGAGGCATGGGAGGCTGTAGTTTCTGAAATATCCAGGTGACAGCTTCCACCAGTCTTTGACCCGGTGACTGATCTTCAGTTGTTACTTCTTGCCTGCCCGCCTCAAGAACAAACTGTTTATTGACCCAGGGATGATTATCGAGTTTTTCAGGATTAGCCAGATTATTGATAATTTCTTTTAGTAATGTTATGTGGCTATCTGGTTCCATTGCATTATCCGGGAAATAAATTGGCACAAATTTATCAGAATGCTTCCAGTAATAATTGTAGCACCCTGACACATCCATGTTTTTAGGCGGTTTGTTGGTACAAAAATCCGAACAAAATCCGAAGTCAAACCGCTTGGTTTGAAAAAAGGATACTGATATAAATAACTATCGAGATCCTGATTATTTAAGGAGTATTTCAACCCATGAAAAAGTCGACCCGTTTGATTGTTGCTGTGATACTGGTCATTTTACTTTCAATTACTGCGGTTAGTGTCTGGGCTGCTCCTTCCCGCGTAGGATCAGTCCCCTTCCTGGAAAGCCTGTTTACCGCTAAATTGACTGAATCCATAAACTTTGGAACAGGAACCCTTTCGGTCGAAGCCGATGCATCCACCGATGGAACTATGACGGTTGAAAAGTTGGATGACCCGGCGGCATTGTTAGGCCCTGCTCCTGATGGTTGGGCCTTCCTGCTTGACCAGGCGTTGGATGTGAAGGTCTCTACCGGTACTGTTTCAACCGTCCGCCTCTGTGTTCCCCAGACTCCGGACATGGAAAATAAAACCCTGTTATTCCACTTTTGGGATACCGAAGCAAAAAAATGGATGGCCATCCAAACAACTACAACTTTTGGCAATCCCAATATGGTTTGCGGGAAGGGTACTTCCGGTGGGCAGTATGCCCTGTTGGGTCAATAGGGCACATTTCCAACAAATCGCTATGCGCATCAACCAGGGAAGTTTAAAATCTTCCCTGGCTTTTTTGATATATCCTTTCAGCCTGCTTCTCGTTACCGTTACGGTATATGGACATACCATCGCCCCCGGATTGACCTGGGCAAACGGGGGGACAGACGGCGGTGATTTGATCACGGCGGCTGCCGTTAAAGGAATCGCGCACCCCGGCGGATACCCGACATACCTTGCGGTAGCCCGGCTCTTTCAGCAGATCCCGATGGGGAATCTGGCATTCCGCACCAATCTGCTTTCCTCGATCTGCATGGTTCTGGCGGTTTTGGTTTTGTTTATTACCTGCCGCCATTTATTTAAAGGAAGCCCGTTTGCCGATCTTTCAGCGTGGGCTTCGGCTATGATCTTTGGGCTTTCACCTCTGGTATGGTCACAGGCGGTGATCACGGAGGTCTACGCGCTGCAGGCTTTGTTTACAGTAATAGTCCTATATCAGGTCTTTTTATCACACCGTTACCCGGGGAATGATTTCCTGACCGGGCTAATAATGGGACTGGCCCTCGGCAACCACGTGACCAGCTTCTTCCTTCTTCCCCTTCTTTTGTGGGATGGTACGTCAATTTGCCCTGACCTGAAGAGACGTCTTCCGAAACGGTTTTTCGGTGTCCTTTGCGGCAGCCTTATCTACTTCTTGCTGCCATATTGGGCCTCTTTCAACCCGCCAATCAATTGGGGAAACCCGGTAACACCCCGTGCATTTTTTGCTTTTGTTACCGGAGAGATTTATCAATCCAATTTCACCCTACTGTATTCCGTTGACCGGCTGCGAGGGATCGCCGGGCTTTTTCTGGAACAATTCGGCACGGCCGGCCTGTTGACCGGACTGTTTTTTTTGCTCGGCGGCTGGCCAACTATAAAAAAAACGATCCCCCTCATCTGGGTATTTCTGGGCCATTGTTTTTTTGCCATTGTATATGGCTCATTTGATTCATTTGTGTACTTGATCCCATCGGTTATCGTGTTCTCCATATGGATCGGGTTTGGTCTTCAAGAGATAATCCAACTTATTGTTTCCCGCTGTCAAAATGGCTGGATTGCTGTCTTGACCGTCCTGTGCCTGTCATTTGGTTACCAGATATTTCATACGGCCCCCCTGGTGGATGCTTCTAAGGATCAACGCGCTGAGATATTTGGCCGCACCATTCTGGAAAAACTGCCGCCTGGGGCCATCATCATTACAGAAGACGATGAGTCTACGTTTTCCCTGTGGTATTTCCACTATGCATTAAAAATGCGCGAAGATATTGCTATCATTGTCAAAGGGCTTCTTCCTTATGACTGGTATCAGGGAACATTGAGAGATACTTCGCCCGGGTTATTTATCCCGCAAACAGAAAATGGATCAACAGTCGAATCCGTTATTGGAGCTAATCCATCCCGTCCAGTATGCGAAATTTTGGATATGCATTCAAACGAAGTCCGTTGCTCTATATTAAATCCATAACATCGAATTAACCATAATCACACCACAGGCGAAACTAACAACTGACCTTGCCAAAGTGTTATAGAATACATTAGCCAGGGGAATTATCACATAATCTCATGGACAGGCGTTATACCAATCGGGGCGGAAATTTGGACAAATCTTACGTGGACATGGATCGAGGGGAATTACGTCACGGTGGGATCACTCCTGAAATGCACAGGGGCAGCCAAGCGATCGCACCATTCTCATTAATGAAAATGGATTTTTCCCAGATGATCAATAGAAAAAGGATATAAATTCCATGACAGAAAATTGGGAGTTCGGCCTATGTCCATAAATATTGCGACCATTATTTCGAGGTTTCTCATAATGGTCTGTTTAGTGTCACATATGCCTTTTAAAATAGATACGTCTTCTAAGGAATTTTTGAGTTGGATGAATCCTTCTTTTCACAATACGTCGACTTTCAATGATGGATGGACATTGGCATTTAGTCGTGTAGAAACCAATAATAATGGTATCTATATTGTTACTAATGAGGGAATAGTTAAAGAAATTACAGAAGACTCCGAAAGACGGTCTATTTTTACAAGCATTTCATGGTCACCTGATGGGAAACAGATCGCATATATGCGAGGAACTGCTACCTTAAACCATAACGAGATAAAAATATCAAATACCAATGGAACAAGAATAGCCAAATTAGCAAATGGATCTGACCCCTCGTGGTCCCCTGACGGGAAGGATCTATTATTCATTCGTAACGATGATATTTATGTTCTTAATCTAGAAACCCAGAAGGTAGCACCTTTATTAATCTCGAAAGATTTAATAGAGAGTACTCCTGAATGGTCTCCCAATGGAGAATATATCGCATATGTAGTTAAAGAAAGAAACCGTGACGGCTATTTGTATGTAATGAATTCTGATGGCACCAATTCAAAAATGGTCAGAATGGAAGAATCTATTGATATCTATTCTGGACTTAGCTGGTCTCCAGATAGTAAAAAAATCGCATTCATTTCAAATAAACCATGTGGAGATGTTTATGTAATTGATTTAATTACTAATCAAGCCACGAAC
>CAYQTY010000095.1:0-5316 GCA_964420535.1 uncultured Leptolinea sp.
GTCCGTCTACAATATCCAGAACGGGCTCGCCGATGATCTCGGGGCACACATAATGATTGACCACAGCTACATCAGCCAGTGACGACGTCACATCCAGTTCGGCGATGGACTGCGCGGTTTTCAGCAGTCGGGATGAATTGGCTGCCAGATTACGGCAGATCTCACGGAACAGGCGTCCTTCAACCTCGCGGATGCGTTCTTCCGCGTTCAGTACCAGGGTCTCGTATTCCTTCATCTCGGGGGTGATGTAGCGCTCCGCGTTGACGAGGGTTTGCTTGCGAATGTACTCCGCCGGAACAACGCCGGTGTTGCTGTGGGTGACTTCAATATAGTACCCAAAGACCTTGTTGTACCCGACTTTTAGGGTTTTTATGCCGGTACGGTCGCGCTCCACCTGTTCAAGGTTGGCGATCCACTCGCGGGCATCGCGCGAGGACTGAATGATGTTATCCAACTCCGCGGAATATCCGGGTCGGATGATACCGGTGTTCTGCAAAGTGGCGGGAGGTTCGTCCGCCACCGCATCGTCCAGAAGGTGCAGTTCAGACCGGCAGGGATCAAGACCTTTCAGAATAGTCTGGATGGCCTCTGAAGGCGATTCGAGGACGCGCAGCAGGTCGGGGATGGCGTGCAGGTTCGCGCGGATCGCTGTCAGGTCTCGGGGTTGGGCGGAGCCGGCGCTCACGCGGTTGACCAGGCGTTCGAGGTCCGAAATATCATGCAGCGCCTGTTTGAATTCGCGGCGGATCATGCCGTTGTCCACGAACCAGCGCACACACGCCTGACGGCTCTGTATAGCCGGGATATCGAGCAGAGGTTTGCTTACCCAGGAACGCATCAAACGGTGTCCCATGGGAGTGACACAATTGTCCAACACGGAAAGCAGGGAGCCTTCCGCCGAGCCGCCGCGGATGGTTTCTGTCAACTCAAGGTTGCGGCGGGTGGCCACATCCAATAACATGGATGAATCGAGTTGGTAGGTATGTATTGACGTGAGCAGTTGCAGGGCAGCCGGCTGAGTATCCTGAATGTACTGGATGAGCGCGCCGGCAGCCTGTATGGCAGGCGCCATACCACGCAAACCAAAACCATCCAGCGTGGATGCCTGCAATTGTTTCTTGAGGGTTTCCTGCGCGCGGCCTGTTTCAAAGCGCCAGGGAGGCTGTGTGGTCTTGTGGTAGGCGATCTGTTCGGCCACAGGGCTGTCAGCGGGGAGGATGACTTCTGAAGGCTGCAGGCGTGCCAGTTCGGCTCGGATACGGGTGAAGAAATCAAGCCCGGTCCATTCGGCGGCGGCGAACTCACCGGTGGAAATATCGGCGTACGCCAGGCCGGCGCTGTCGTGTGTCACATAGAGGGAGGCCAGGTAGTTGTTGCGGTCACCTTTCAGCAGTGACGGTTCCAGCAGGGTGCCCGGTGTGACCACCCGGGTGACCTCGCGGGGGAAAATCCCTTTGGCCGGTTGTTCACCCACCTGTTCGCATATGGCCACATGGTACCCGCGTTCGATCAGGCGAGAGAGGTAATTCTCCGCCGCGTGGTATGGAATGCCGGCCATGGGGATGCGCATCCCTTTGGATACCCCGCGGGATGTGAGCACGATGTCAAGCTCACGCGAGGTGATTTCGGCATCGTTGTCAAATGTCTCGTAAAAATCCCCGAGCCGGAAGAACAGGATGGCATCGGGGTATTTCTTCTTGATATCGAGGTACTGCTGCCGGATCGGGGTTACATCATCAGACATTCAGGTTGTCAACCGGCCTTCGCGCCGCAATCGGCGCAGAATTTGGCACCCGGCTGGAGTTGCGCTCCGCACTGGGTGCAATGTGTGGCTTTTTTCAGCGGTTCTCCGCAATTGGGACAGAACTTGGCATTGGTCGCCAGCGGGGTTTCACATTTAGGGCAGGTGGCACGGATGGTTTCATCCCAGTTGCCTTCCGCCAGCTTTTTATCTTCGGTGGCCATGGCGGCATGCGCCCATACTTCTTCCACAGACCTGTTTGCCTGGGCGGCTGACATTTCCACACCCAGGTCAGGCGCGCAATTCTTGCAGAGTCCGCGTTTCTCGTTCCAGCAGCTCTTACGGCATACCCAGGAAGAACAGCGGGGGCATTGCACAAAAGATGGTTTGATCTGCCGTACCGCGTTTTCAAAAGCGGCGTCACGGGCTTGCTGCCAGCTGGCACTGCGAACCTGTTCGCTTATGTTGGCCGCGGAATTAAAAATACCGCCAAAAATGTTACTGGCTGTGTTTAATGCCCCGGTAATGGTTCCTGTAGCCGATGCCTGAAAGGGTGTTTTATACCCTGAGCCGCAACGGTCGCAAATAAATTCAAATTGAAAGCCGGTATCCGTACTCAGATCATTGTAATTGCGGGAAAATTCGATCAAGTCACCCATAACAGACCCTCCAACGCGAAATGATAGTGAATTATATCATTTCAAGAAGAGCCGGATCATTCACCGAATTCAGACGCGGCGTCATCGTCCAGGTTTAGCTCCAGGGGTTGAAGAGCAATGTCACCGAACAACGCGGACTGGTCAGCTTCGATCATGTGGCGCTTGACCAGTTCCAGCATGGCAAGAAAGGTGACCACCACCGATATCCGGCTGGTATTGTCACGGACCAGTTCAAAAAAGGATGTCTTCGGCTTTTCGCGCATAATCGAAATGATACGGCTGATGCGTTCTCGGATCGTAATTTTTGGCGCGGCAACCACCTGGTTCAGTGGGATGTTGGATCTGCCCGAGAAAATCTCACGCGCGGCTTCCATGAGGTCTTTCAGGGTGAGACCCGAAAGGTCAAGCCGGGGTTCAATTTTTGGTGTCTGGGCGATGTGCAGGTAGGTGTGAAGTCCGTGGTCTTCGCGGTTCACCAGGTAGGCGGAAGCTTCTTTAAACTTCTTGTATTCGATTAGTTGCCGTGCCAGGGCTTCACCCGGGTCTTCCTCTTCCGGCTCGATCACCGGAGGTTTTGGCAACAGTGCGGCAGATTTGATCTGGATCAGTTTGGCAGCGATCACCAGAAATTCGGAAATATCTGCTGCGCGGATGCCTTCCATTTGCTGGATGTAGGTAAGGTACTGGTCGGTCACCTGGGCGAGAGCAAGTCGGGTGATATCGAGTTCGGCTTTCTCGATTAACGATAAAAGAAGGTCCAGTGGACCTTCGTAGACGGGAGTATTGACCCGATAGGCTGTCTGATTTGAGGCTTCAGGAAGCATGTCTCCATTATAGCAAAGGTGATGCGAAAAATGAGCCAATTACTGCGCATAGCGACCTACAATCAGGTAAAGTTAAGAAATCCGGATAATTTCTCCACAGGCGAAAACTGTATAATTATCGACAGGAGCAGTTGAATGCCTGAGATACGATGTGAAAATTGCGGCATTTTATATCCGGAAAACCAGGTATTACACCGCTGTGAGAAATGCGGCGGATTTTTTGATTTTGCCGGCACGCCGGATTTTGATTCGGATGCCATTGATACTGACTTACCCGGCCTGTGGAAATACCGGAACAGTTTTTCATTAAAAAACCCGGAACTTGTAATCACGCTGGGGGAGGGTAATACACCACTTGTGTGGGATGATCCATCTTCGAAGGAAATCGGCTTTAAACTGGAAAGCCTGAATCCCACCGGTTCATATAAAGACCGCGGCTCTGCCGTTCTGGTAAGCCAGTTGCTGGCGCGGATGGTATATTCGTCCGTGGAAGATTCCAGTGGAAACGCGGGGGCGTCTTTTGCCGCGTATTGCGCCCGGGCAGGTATTGACGCCAGGGTCTATGTGCCCGAACGCGCCGCGGGCCCCAAAAGACGTCAGATCGAGGAGTACGGAGCCGAGTTGATTGCCGTACCGGGGCCGAGGTCTGAAGCCGCGAAAGCGGTACTTCAGGCAGTGGACGACGGAGAAGTATACGGCAGTCACGCGTTTCTGCCCTTTGGTATCCCGGGGATCGCCACCATAGCCTACGAATTGGTGGAACAAACCGGCGGGCGAATCGGCACTGTCATCGCTCCGGCGGGTCATGGGGCATTGCTGCTGGGCATCATGCGCGGGTTCGCGGCGCTGGTGAAAGCTGGCAAATTGACCGCGGAGCCGTATTATGTGGGTGTGCAGGCGGAAAATTGCTCGCCCATGGCGCTTGCGTACCGGTCCGGGTTGGAAAAGATGGTAGAAGCTTTTGAGGGCAATACGGTGGCGGAAGGAGTGCGAGTTTCGACCCCGGTACGCGCTCGGGCTATACTCAAACATCTGTCAACCGCCAGAGGTGAGATCATCGCCATTCCCGAGGCAGAAATTCTACCTGCCACTCAGGAGCTGGCCCATAAAGGAATTTACGCAGAACCGACATCAGCACTGGTCTGGGCTGCGCTAAATCGTATCAAACCAGAAATTCCCCGCCCCATTATCCTCATAATTTCAGGGAACGGGTTAAAATATTATCCCATTTGAAAAGTGAACTGATGGGCCGCAATTTACCTGACATGAGCAAGTGAGGTGGATTGCGCTCCTTTAGTTCGGGAGGCTATTTTGGATAACGCTACAATCCCGAATATACAGGAAGCGCCGGAAGATCTGGCCAAACGGTTGCGGCTGCCATTCAAGAATTACTGGCTGCTGAGCAGGGCCTTGACACACCGGTCGTACCTGAATGAACACAGTGACGCGCTGGAAGACAATGAACGGCTCGAATTCCTGGGCGATGCCGTGATGGATTTTATCGTCGGAGCGTGGCTATATAACCGCTACCCGGAAATGGCAGAAGGCGACCTGACACGCATGCGGTCGGCGCTGGTGCATACGGAACGTTTCGCTGAATTCGCGCGCGATCTGCGCCTGGGTAATGCCATGCGGCTCGGGCGGGGCGAGTCACAGGGAGGGGGGCGTGACCGCGACGCGCTGCTGTGCGATACGTTTGAAGCGGTAATCGGGGCGCTGTACCTCGATTGCGGCATTGACGCCGTCAAGGATTTTTCAGGGCCGTTGCTTGATGCCGCCTCGGAAGATATTTTGCTTCACCACAAGAATGAAGATCCCAAGAGCCTGTTCCAGGAATGGGCTCAGAGTCAGGGTTTTCAGGCACCGGTTTATGTCACCCGCAATTCGAGCGGGCCGGACCATTCGAAGGTTTTTGAAGTGGATGTGGTAGTGAATGGGGAAATCTACGGATCAGGTACAGGTCACAGCAAACAGGCTGCCGCGAAGTCAGCCGCATCTAAGGCGCTGGATAAGATCGGATTGACCGAGACAAATAAATATGATGAAATGAAAACTATATTCTCAAATGTGAAAAAATTATATACGCAGCGTT
>CAYQTY010000095.1:5326-10671 GCA_964420535.1 uncultured Leptolinea sp.
AATATGATGAAGGGTAATAGTGATCCATGCCACCACGACTGAAATCTCTGGAGTTGCACGGGTATAAAACCTTTGCAAGCCAGGTTTTGTTTGAGTTTCCCGGCGTTGTGACGGCCATCGTTGGTCCGAACGGCTCAGGAAAATCCAATATTGCCGATTCCCTTCGCTGGGTGCTCGGCGAGCAGGCATTCAGCTTGCTGCGCGGCCGCAAGACCGAAGACATGATCTTCTCCGGTTCGGAACAGCGTTCCCGCGCGGGGATGGCATCAGCCACGATCACATTCAACAATGAAGACGGCTGGCTGCCCATCGATTATTCCGAAGTATCCATCACCCGCCGCGCGTACCGCGACGGCCAGAATGAATACCTGTTGAACGGTCAGAAAGTGCGTTTGAAGGAAATTTCAGAGTTGCTGGCTTTATCCGGCCTCGCGGAACGCACCTATACCATCATTGGGCAGGGGCTGGTGGATGCCGCCCTGTCACTCAAACCGGAAGAACGCCGGCGTTTCTTTGAAGAAGCAGCCGGGATCGGGTTGTACCGCGGTCGGCGGGAAGAATCGTTGAACCGACTGGAATCTACACGCCGCAACCTGGTGCGGGTGCAGGATATTGTCAGCGAACTGGAGCCGCGTTTGGTCTCGCTGGAACGGCAGGCAAGACGGGCGATTGAATATGAACAGATAAAGAATGACTTGCGACTATTACTGCGCGACTGGTATGGGTATCATTGGAACCTGACCCAGAAGAGTGTGCGGCGCGATCACGATGTTCTGAGGTCCTATGAAGCCAATCTGGAAACAAACCGGGACGCGCTGAACGAATTTGATATTGTATTAAATCAGAAAAAGCAGCGCCTGAGTGACGTGCGCCGACAACTTTCGGAATGGCACAGTCAACTGGCCGGGTTGCACAGCCGTGAAGAAGCACTTTTACGCGAAGTGGCAGTAAAACAGGAACGAAAACGTTCCCTTCTGGAACGGGAACTCTCTCTGCAAAATGACCTTGCCAAACGGGAAGAGGAGATCAATTCCCGCCGTAAGAGTTTGCAAGAGATGACCGATGAGGTTGAGCGCCTGCAGGCTGAACTGGAAGACGCCCAACTGCAATCCGATCAGGTGACCGGTCAACTGGAGAAACTGCAGGGCGAACGCCAGACATGCGAAGAGGACGTGCGCACAACCCGCCGCAAGATGGTGGAAATTGAAACGGCGAACGTCAAACTACAGGCGCACCGGAACGAGATCATATCGCGGACCGAGTCACTGAAGAACAGCCTGACCGGATTTGAAACCGGTATCGCGGATGAAGAGAAAAAACTGGAAGAATTGAAGCAGGTTGAGAAATCCACCCGGATTGAACGTGAGCGGGCGGATGAAGACCTGCAGAACCTGGCGGATGAGGTGTCGGACACCCGCCGCAAGATCACCGAAGCGGAAACACGGCGCCGTGAGCAGCAGGAAGCTTTGAATAAACTGGAAAGCCGCCGGGCGCAACTAAATGGCCAGTTGAAAGCCCTGATCGAAGCTGAGAATGCCTTCAGTGGACTGGCCGGGGGCGCCAAGGCTGTGTTGCAGCAGGCAAAGAGCGGTCAATTGCGGGGTAAATACTCCGCGCTAACCAGCCTGTTAGAAGTGCCAAAAGAATATGAGCAGGCAGTCGCCGCGGTTCTGGGTGAATTCCTCGATGCCATCTATCTGGCGGATGATGCTGACGAAGATCAGGCAGTCAGTTGGCTGGGCACCAGCGACCAGGGTCGGGCGGCATTACTGCCGGTTTCGGCGTTGGCAGATTCCCAGCCCAAAAGTGTGCCAGCCTCTATGGATGGTGTTATTGGGCTGGCCAGCGACCTTGTGAAAGCCCCCCCGGGGTTGAAGAAAGTGATCCAGGCTGCGTTGGGGAATGCCTGGGTGGTGAAAGACCGTGAGGCAGCCCGCCGGGTAGCCCGCGGAAAGGGAAACACCGCCCGTGCCGTCACCCTGAATGGAGAAGTTTTCTTGAGCAACGGCGCTGTCATTGCAGGGCGTGAAGGACGCGGCAGCATGATCAGCCGCCCCCGCGAACGCAAAGAACTGGAAGCGGTGTTGACCCAGGTGGAAGAAGACCTGAACGAGGCGGATGAAAAGATCGCGAAGTTGGACGGTGACCTGCGCTCTCTGCGTGAAGAGGAAACCCGTCTGCAGAAGAACCGTCAACAGGTGGAAGAGATCACCCGCAGGCTGGACCAGAAGGCACAGAAAGCAGTTCTTGACCTGAACCAGTTGAACCAACAGCTAAACTGGAAAAAACAACAGATTGAAGAGCAGAAAAAACAGATTGAATCGGCCAATGACGAACTGGTCAAGTTGGACCAATCCATTGCGGCAAACCAGACATCGATCCAGGAGATCAGCGTTCAACTGAAAGAAAAGAACAGCGCGCTGGCACGGCTAAGCCTGGATGAGATCCAGAGCCAGGTATTCCACTGGAACACCACAGTGGCTGTTTCGCGGAAGGCGCGCCAGGAAGCAGAGCGGCGGCTCGCAGACCAACGAACTGAAAGCACAGATCGAGGGGCTGTTGAATGAACGCCGGACTATCGACCTCGAAGTCAACCGGCAGAGTGAATCCATCGATGAGATTAACAAGCAGACTGACGTGCTGGATGAGAAGATCACCCCGGCTGAAAAAGACCTTTCGCGGCTGGATAAGGAATACAACGATCTTCAGTCAGACCTTGTTTCCTCGCAGCAAAAAGTGACGGCTGCGGAGCGGGCTGTTGCCCAGGGAAAACTGGAATACGCCCGCAGTAAAGACGCGGTGGACAATCTTCGCAAGAAGATCGAAGAAGATATGGGTCTGGTCATCCTGGAGTATTCGGAAGACATGGCGGCGCAGTCACCTTTGCCGTTGGACGGGTGGGTGGAGCAACTCCCCAATATCACAGAGATCGCGCCGGAAATGGAAGAGAGTATTAACCGGCAGAAGGCACACCTGCGCCGCATGGGCGCTGTCAACCCTGAAGCCCAGGTGGAATACCAGTCTGTGGTTGAGCGTTACGAATACTTGAAGACCCAGGTTGATGACCTCAAGAAAGCCGATGAAGATTTATGTAAGATCATCGAAGAACTCGATGATGTAATGGAGCGCGATTTCAAACAGACCTTCCATAAAGTGGCGGTGGAGTTTGAAAAAATGTTCACGAGATTGTTCGGGGGCGGCAGCGCGAAATTGATCCTCACGGATGAGAATAATTTCACAGAAACGGGTATTGATATTGAAGCCCGTCTGCCCGGCCGGCGTGAGCAGGGACTCTCCCTTCTTTCCGGCGGTGAGCGCAGCCTTACCGCGGTGGCGCTGGTTTTCTCCCTGCTGAAAGTCTCACCAACGCCATTCTGCGTGCTGGACGAAGTCGACGCCATGCTCGATGAAGCCAATGTGGGACGTTACCGCGACCTGTTGAGAGAATTGGCCAATCAGACGCAGTTTATTGTGATCACCCACAACCGCAATACTGTACAGGCCGCGGATGTGATTTACGGCATTACCATGGGGCGTGACTCCGCCAGCCAGATGATCAGCCTTCGGCTGGATGATATACCGATGGACATGGTTAAATAAAAAAATTCCGGATCCAAAATCTCGGATCCGGAATTTTTTATATATTTGTTTTACTCAGCTGCCGGTGTAGGATACGCCGGGTCGGACGGGGTGATCGAAGTAATATCATACTTCTTCACATCCAGTTCTTTCGCCTTTACAGCGATCCATTCTTCGAAAGCGTCGTTTTGTCTCTGGGCTAAGAATGACGCGTCAAGAGCGCGGTCTTCATGTCCCAATACCTGAATGATGTGATAACCAAAGCTGGTTTTAACCGGTTGGCTGATCTCACCAACTTTCAACGCGAAAGCGGCTTCAGAGAATTCTTTGACCATCTTCGCGCTGTTGAACCAACCAAGGTCACCACCGGCATCTTTGTTGCTGGTGTCTTTGGATAGCTCAGCGGCCAGAGCATCCCAGGCTTCACCCTTTTGCAGGCGGGCAAGAGCGTCTTTGGCAGACTGTTCGTCAGCCAGAAGGATATGGCGGGCCCAGACCTGTTCTTCCGTGTGCGGGGTATCGGCCACGATTTTCTTGCTTAATTTGTCACGCAGCAGACTGGCTTTGAAAGCTTTGCGGAAATCCGCTTCCGTGAATTTGATCTCAGCCATGGATGTCAGAACGTCGGAATACCGGGTTTTGAATCCATCCAGAGTATACGGAGTTGATGTGGGATACGGGCTGCTAACAACCGTCGCGGTCGGCTCAACAGCCGGGGGCGTCGCGGTGGGCATTTCAGTAGCCGTTGGTTCAGTGGTGGGGATGGGGGTCATTGTAACAATTGCCAACTGGGTAGCCGAAAGCGTTGACGCCACAGCGGGGGTGAAGGTAGCCTGAGGAGTGGGCGTTCCGTTGGCATAGAAACCGAAAGCCTCCTGAATGGCGGCGTCGATTTCTTGATCGGTGACTGTTATGCCTTCTTTTGCGGCTTCCTGCTCCACAACCCGCTCGTCAACCATGGCTTCCAGAACCTGGCTGCCCAGCAGTGTGGTGTTGGTAAGCTGGGTCTGTATCTGTTCCAACTGGCTCTGGAAGTAGCTGCCGTTGGGGCTGTTCAATCCGCCGAACATATCTGCCATCTGAACAGTCTGATCGTACTGCCGGATCAACTGCCAGCGGGCATAGCGGACGCGGCCCATGTATTCAGACGCGATGATCTTTTCTTTGCCGACTTCCGCCACTGTTTTGTTGTACTGGAAGATTGTCTGATCCAGCACACCGTAGATGATCACCAGAATAACCAGGGCAAGCGCAGCGCCTACACCGGTCATCAGGTAACGGCGCTGGATTTGCTCGCGTTCCAGGCGGGCCAGATGTTTCTTGGTAACTATTTTTTTGGATTCTTCTTCAGCCATCGTAGACCTCGAATTTAAAAACTATGGGGCACAGGCATAGTAATCCTGTGCCCCTTCATCAACTATGCGGCAAAAAACCTAATCGTTTGGACGTTCGCTTACAAACGGCAGCAAGGCGATATGACGGGCACGTTTAACCGCACCGGCCAATTCGCGCTGATGACGCGCACAGGTGCCAGTCTGGCGGCGGGGGCGAATTTTGCCCTCTTCGGTGACAAAGCGGCGCATCATGTCGCTGGATTTGTAATCGATTTTGATATTCTTGTCGGCGCAAAATTGGCAAATCTTGGGCCGGGCTACATAACGGCGTCCACCACTATAACCACCAGTGGGTTGCTCGTTTTCCTGTGAATTTTCTTCAGCCATTTTTTTCTCCATCAATATGGAAATTCATCTTCCATTTCTTCTGTG
>CAYQTY010000096.1:0-4268 GCA_964420535.1 uncultured Leptolinea sp.
ACCCAACTGTTTTTCGGAGGTTTTGTACCAGGAGCTTTTGTCATTGCCGCCGAATACACCGAACATCCAGGCCGGACCGGGCATGCCGAGCAGTTTGTTGGAAGAAACAACCTGGGCGAATTCAGCAGCGAAGTAATCGGTGTTGAACAAAGTGCCATTACCCAGCATGTGGTCGACCAGTTTCGCGGCACGGACGCAGCGGGGATCTTTCATGTCGATCTTAAGTTCAGAGTCGTTGACCAGTTCGTGCGAGGGGCAGCCGCTGGCATCAAAGTAGCTGATGAAGGTCCAGCCGTCACCCCAGGTACCCAGGTAATAACCGGGGTGTTCCTTGGCCAATTTGTCACTCAGGTCCTGGTATTCTTCCCAGGTGGTGGGAACCTTGTAACCAAATTCATCCATGAGGGGTTTGTTGTAGTAGAACACGAACATGGCCAGGTCGTAGCGCAGGCAGTAGACTTTGTCGCCAAAGGTGCAGCCATCCATACCGGTGAAATTGCTCAATACATCAGCGGGTACCCACTCTTTGAGATCAAGCGGGAAATGGTGCGCGTCATCGGCCACACGGCCAACCAGGCGGGGTTCCGCAAAGACGACATCCGGCCAACCCTGATTGGTGTTGTTGAACAACAGGACTTTCGCCGGAAGAGTTTCGCGGTCGACAGTCACGGCTTTGAGGAGTTTGGCTTTATCGGGATGCGCTTTAACATACGCATCGAAAGCGGGCTGACGGTCAGCGTCGATCCAGACTGTGATAGGCGCGTTATCGTCATATTTTTGCTGTACGGCGTTGGCAGGCGTGTTGAAACCAACCAGCAAGCTGGCAATTATCATAACCAGAAAAAAGCTAACAACAGACTTTTTCATTGACATGGTCTTCTTCCTTACTTTTGAGCTATTGGGTTGCGGGGGAAAAACTGAATTGGAACGGAAAATCTTTGTGGCAAAAGCAGAAATTCTATTTCCAGTACTTCAGGTTGAATTTTAGCCGCTAAACACCTCCCTGGGATTGGTGAAAAACAGCCGGTAACATTACCGGTAATGTTACCGGAGCAATTTAACTCAGATAATACAGACCAGCAGGGGCGGGAGTCAAGCCCTGAAGCCAAAATTGGGTAAGGATATGACAAAGCGCTAATCGAATTCAGTCATTTGTCATAGATTTTGATTTCTGGCAGGATTCGTCAATTTGCTTGTTGACATTTGTGAAAAAGAGCGCAATACTATGGTAACGTTGTCTGACAGCGTTACCATAGTGTATTTCCACGGAGTTTTATGCCCACTGTTCTTGATGTAGCCAAAGTTGCCGGAGTAGCTCCGATCACTGTCTCCAGAGTGATCAATAACACCGGCTATATCAGCCAGGAAACCAGAACAAAGGTTGAGGCGGCTATCAATGAATTGGGTTATGTACCCAACACACTCGCACGTGGACTGCGATCTAAGCGCACGAATGCTCTCGCGCTGGTTGTGGCGGATATCACAAATCCGTATTTCACATCCATGGCCCGGGGGGTGGAAGATATCGCCGGCTCAAATGGATATACAGTGATTTATTGCAACACCGATGAATCTGAAACAAAAGAGGATAAATACGCCAACATTCTGGTTCAACGCCAGGTCGATGGTGTTTTGCTGGTTCCAGCCGGCGGAAACGCGAAAACGGTCAGGTATCTGGATAACAACAATATTAATGTGGTTGTTTTGGACCGCCGTGTTCCGGAAAAAGACACCAACCTGGTTTGTTCTGATTCTGAAAAGGGGGCAAGAGAATTAACTGATCTCTTGATCAAACTGGGGCATGAGCGGATAGCCATTATCACCGGCCCCGATAACGTTTCAACGTCAACAGATCGCGTTGTTGGTTACCGTGATGCGTTGCAGGCGTCTGGCCTTTCTGCGAATGAACAGGTTTACTATGGTGGATTTAATCAACAAACCGGTTATGAATCGACGAAAATCTCCATGCGGTCATCGCAAAAGCCAACGGCCATTTTTGCCGCCAATAACTTCATTTTGATTGGCGTGGTTAAAGCATTGCGTGAGTTGAATATGCGGGTTCCGGAAGATGTTTCCGTTGTCGGTTTCGACGATTTTCCTGAATCCATGCTGATCGAACCATTTTTCACGGTTGCTATTCAGCCTGCCTATGAAATGGGGCAAAAAGCGGCAGAGCTGTTGATAAAACAGATCAACGGTGAAATCGAAGAAGACTGCCGGAAGATCATTTTACCGACGGAGATCATCGTACGGCGGTCAACCGGGCCTGTACGTGCCGGTCCGGGATAAAAAAGGCAATTTATTTTGTTTGATATGGTAACGTTACCATAAATACTCTTTCCCCTCATTGCTTCACGGATAAAAGTCAGTTCTCAGGAGATCAAAAGGAATTCACAATGGCGATTTCAAAGAATGAACAAAATGTACCAAGAGTAGCGGGAGAAGTGATCCTCGATGTAGAAAATGTGTCAAAACGGTTTCCGGGTGTACAGGCGTTGGACCGTGTTTCGTTCACGCTTCGCAAGGGAGAAGTCCACGCTCTCGTAGGCGAAAACGGGGCCGGAAAATCCACACTCATGAAAATTTTGAGCGGGGTGCATCAGGCAGACGAAGGATCAATCCGGTATAAAGGTGAACTTGTTAATTTCCGCAATGTCAGTCAATCGCATGACGCGGGGATCAGCATTATTTACCAGGAATTGAATCTGATCCCGCATCTATCTGTCGCGGCAAATATTTTTATCGGAAGGGAGCCGTTAACCCGCACCGGTACCCTGGACGAGAAGAAGATGAATGCCGATGCCAGCGCACTGCTTAACATTCTCAAAATCAATATAGACCCATCCATCCAGTTAAACAAATTACCTGTTTCTAAACAACAGATGGTTGAAATCGCTAAAGCGCTTTCAACAAAATCAGAAGTCCTCATCATGGATGAGCCGACCAGCGCGTTGACGGAATCTGAAATTGATGAGTTGTTTTCCGTCATTCACTCCCTGCGTGATCAGGGTGTGGCCATTATTTATATTTCCCACCGGTTGGAAGAACTGAAACGCATTGTAGACCGCATCACCATTTTCCGTGACGGGCATTCGATCAGCACCGATGATTACTCTGCCATCAGCATGGAGGAGATTGTCAACCGCATGGTGGGGCGAAAGCTGGAAAACATCTTCCCTCCCAAGCAAAATCACCCGACCAATGAAAAGATATTGGAAGTACGCAATATCGTTCGTGCAGGTGTTTTGCATGACATTTCGTTTGACCTTTACCGCGGGGAGATCCTGGGGATTTCGGGTTTGATGGGCGCGGGGCGCTCGGAACTCGGGCGGGCTATCTTTGGGGCCGACCGCATTGATTCTGGTGATGTGATTTTGAATGGAAAAAAAGTCACCTTGAATTCTCCCTCAGACGGGATCAAGGGCGGCATCGCCTATCTTTCGGAAAATCGTAAGGAAGATGGTCTGGCGATCAAAATGCGGATCACGGAAAACGTGACCATGGCTAATGTGGAAAAGATTTGCCGCAGCATAGGTGTTCTTTCAAGCAGCGGTGAATTGAAAGCGGCACAAAAGTATACGAGCGAACTGGGCATCAAAACGCCCAGCCTGCAGCAGATCGTGAACAATCTGTCTGGCGGCAACCAGCAAAAAGTCGTGGTCGCCAAATGGTTGTTCTGTGACTCAAAGATCCTTATCTTTGACGAACCCACGCGCGGCATTGATGTAGGCACCAAATACGCGATTTACGAATTGATCGGCGCCCTCGCCAAATCCGGCAGGGGAATCATTGTGATTTCTTCTGAACTGCCGGAGATCCTCGGGCTTACGGACCGCACGCTGGTTCTTCATGAAGGACATCTGGCCGCTACACTAACGACAAAGGATACCTCGCAGGAAGAGATCCTGAGTTACGCGGCCGGAATTTCAACAAAAATCGAAGTCAACAATCTCGCCTGACGGGAAACCTAAACAACGGAGAAAGAAATGAGCGAAATCAGTGCAAAGCAAAATATTGAAAAAACTTCCTTTTTGGGAAAATCCAGGATATTCAGCGGCGCGTTGGATAAATACATTACCCTGGGTGCGGTAATCGTTCTGTTTATCATTTTTTCCATCGTCGCGAAAAATTTCTTCACCCCGCGCAGCGTTCTAAGCCTGCTGCTTCAAACCAGCGCGATCACCATTATGGGCATCGGTGTGACGTTTACCATCATTACCGGCGGTATTGACCTGTCTATCGGTTCGGTCATCGCACTTTCAGGCACT
>CAYQTY010000096.1:4278-5590 GCA_964420535.1 uncultured Leptolinea sp.
ATGGTCGCCATTGCCGGGGTACCGATATGGCTGAGTATGATCATTGGATTGCTGGTTGGTGCGTTATGCGGCTTCATCAACGGGATGCTGATCACCGGGTTGAATTTGCCACCATTCATCGCGACCCTGGGCATGATGATGGTTGCCCGTGGTGTAGCGCTGACCATTACGAACGCCAACGCCTATCCCGCGCCGGATGGATTCGGTGAACTGGGCAATGGCGCGATCATAAAGCTGGGGCCGCAATTCCCGGGAATTTCGTATCCGGTGATCATCATGGTTATCGTGGCGATCATCTTCTCCTTTATCCTCACAAAAACAAAGATCGGCCGCTACATTTACGCTACAGGTTCAAATGAAGAAGCGGCGCGCCTTTCCGGCATCAAAGTAAACCAGGTAAAGATCATAGCTTATATGATTTCAGGTCTACTTTCCGGGTTGGTGGGCATCATATTGGCGTCCCGCATGGTCACATCACAGCCGAATAGCGCGGATGGTTATGAATTGAATGCTATAGCTTCTGCCGTTATCGGTGGAACCAGCCTTATGGGCGGCATTGGCACCATTACCGGTACGGTGATTGGCTCGTTCATCATCGGTATTCTCAGTGTGGGTCTCACAATGGCCGGCGCGAATTACTTCCTGCAAAAGATCGTCATTGGTCTGGTTGTGATTGGCGCTGTGACAATTGATCAGCTCAAACTCCGCAGAAAGTGAAAATTGAAAGATCGTGAGTTTGCGACATAGCTTCTCCATCTTGACGTTTTCTCCTCTTGAAAGGAGGTGTTAACTTCAGACAGCCATAAGACGTTCACGTAGTTATCGATTGTTCAATCAACCTAGTTTTCTCAGGAGAGGAAAAACATGAAAAAGCAATTGTTCAAGGTCGCAAGTGTATTGATGGCTGTATCGATGGTCCTGTCTGGATTTGGCATCACGGCTGTCGCCGCGTCACCTGTTGCCGCTGAAGGCGGCGAAATTGCGGTCATTGTCAAAACCGGTAACTCAAGCTTCTGGCAGAATGTTCAGACCGGTGCCATGGATGCTCAGAAAGAATTGAAAGCCCAGACCCCCAAACTGTCTGTGACATTCCTCGGCGCTCAGTCCGAATCCAACGTGAACGAACAGATCAACATTGTTGAAAGCGCTATTGACCGCGGCGTCAAAGCCATTGTTCTGGCGCCCTCCGATGTCAAAGCCCTGCAGCCGGCTGTGAAAAAAGCCAAAGATGCCGGTATCCCGGTCATCATCATCGACTCCAAACTTGATGGCGATCCTTCACAGTACGTCTCCTTCCTGGCCACTGATAACA
>CAYQTY010000096.1:5600-10605 GCA_964420535.1 uncultured Leptolinea sp.
ATAACAAAGCCGCCGGCGAAGCCTGCGCCAAAGCCCTGATCGAAGGCGTAAAGAAAGCCACTGGCAAAGACACCGGCAAGATCGCCGTCATGTCCTATGTAGCCGGTGTTGGTTCCGAAGTTGGCCGCGTTGGCGGTTTCAAAGATTACATCAAAGCCAATTCCAAATTGGAAGTCGTCACCACCCAGTACTCCAATGCTGACATGCCGACTGCCCTGAACCAGACTACCAATGTTCTGCAGGCTAATCCCGATCTCGTGGGTATCTTCGGCGCCAATGAACCTACCGCCATCGGTATGGGCCGCGCGATTGAAGAAGCAGGCCTCTCAGGCAAGATCGTTGCCATCGGTTTTGACGGCAACAGCGTTTTGAAAGAAATGGTTGTTAATGAAACCCTCACTTCAATCGCCGTTCAGAGCTCCTATAACATGGGCTTCATGGGCGTCAAAACAGCCTACGATGTTGCTTTCGCCAGCAAGAAAGTCGATGCCTATGTTGATACCGGTTTCCTGATGGTTACCAAAGACAACGTCGACTCCACAGAAGCCAAGAACGTCCTGTACTAAACCGCGCTTCATCCTTTTCCTTGTGGACGGCCTGTGCCCCCTGGCATAGGCCGTCCAGGAATACACAAATTCGCTTCGTGAAGGAAAAAACAACCGCACTTTGTTTGTACCTATGGAAAGGTGCCTGGAAAATTTTGGTCAGGTTTCAGAAAGGAATTATTCATGTTAATCGGCATTTCTCCGTTGATTTCTCCCGAATTACTGGCAGTTTTGCATCGAATGGGGCATGGTGATGAAATTGTTCTGGCTGATGCTCATTTTCCCGGTGAGACATTTGGCAAGCGCGTATTGCGCGCGGATGGATTAAGAATACCGGCATTATTGGAAGCTATTCTTCCACTATTTATTCTCGACAATTACGTTGACAGCCCGCTGATCATGATGGCTCCCGTGGCGGGTGATCAACTTGATCCTGATGTAGAAACGTCATACCGTAAAGCGGTTGACAAATGTTGGCCGCAAACTCCAGCCATAAAACGGATAGACCGTTTCGAGTTTTATGAACGCACAAAATCTTCTTTTGCTGTTCTGATGACAGGGGAAACAGTCAAATACGGGAACATCATTTTGAAAAAGGGTGTCACCCCTATTAATAAGGAATAACCCATTTTACGAGGAGATTTACCATGGACTTATCTATAGAAAAAGTTGATCCCAATCTGGTGCCCAAACGCAAGACGCATTCCGGCGCGCAGATCCCCGGGATAGGATTGGGCACATTTGGCTCGGACAGGTTCACCGCAGATGATATTGCTGCCGCAGTGGAAGGCGCTATTGCGCACGGGTACCGTCACATTGACTGTGCCATGGTGTACGGCAATGAAAAGCAGATCGGCGTCTCCCTGCAAAAAGCGATGGCCGGAGGCGTGAAGCGCGAGGAGTTATGGGTCACCTCCAAACTCTGGAACAATAAACACGCGGAAGAAGACGTAATTCCCACCTGCCAACAATCATTGAAAGACCTGCAGTTGGATTACCTTGACCTTTACCTGATCCACTGGCCGTTCCCCAACCACCACGCTCCGGGTGTTGACGTGGACTCACGCGACCCGCACGCGGTTCCGTATATCCATGAGAATTTCATGAAGACCTGGCGGCAGATGGAAAAGCTGGTTGAGATGGGGCTGGTGCGCCACATCGGCACATCCAATGTGACGGTTCCCAAGCTGAAACTTATTCTGCGGGACGCAAAGATCAAACCTGCCGCGAATGAAATGGAATTGCATCCACACTTCCAGCAGCCGGAACTGTTCGACTTCTGCGTATCCAACGGTATCGTTCCCATTGGCTTCTCGCCCATCGGTTCGCCAACCCGTCCCGACCGCGACAAGACACCGGAAGATACCGTGGATATCGAAGATCCCGTGATCCTGAAGATCGCGAAACGTTTGAATGTTCATCCGGCTGTGGTGTGCGTCAAGTGGGCTGTGCAGCGCGGGCAGGTTCCGATTCCGTTCTCCATTTTCCCCAAAGAATATGTCAGCAACTTGAAATCTGTGACGGAAAATCCGCTGACCGATGAGGAGATGAAAGAAATTGCCGGTATCGATAAGAACGACCGACTGATCAAAGGGCAGGTTTTCCTGTGGGAAAGCGCCAAAGATTGGCGTGACCTGTGGGATCTGGACGGGACGATCACCAAAGGGTAGCTGGATAACCGGAGCAAAATGGCAATCAGACATATCCTGACGGTTGACGTCGGAACATCGAGCACAAAAACAGCCCTGTGGGCAGAAGATGGCCATCTTCTGGCGCACGCGTCATACGGATACCCGCTTTCAAGGCCGGAACCGCTATGGGCTGAGATTGACGCGAATATCTGGTGGCAGGCAGTTTGCTCCACCATTCAAGAAGTACTGTCAAAAAGCCGAATATCACCGGACACTATCGCCGGGATCGGAGTCGATGCCGTTGGCTGGACGATGATCCCGGTCGATAGTACCGGAAACCCGTTGCGCCCAGCCATGATCTGGCTTGACCGGCGGGCGGAACGCGAAACTGCGTATTTAAAATCGTTGCCTGACGCCGAAAGGCTGGTCAACCTGAACGCCAACCCGTTGGACGCGGCGTACATCACACCCAAGCTGGTCTGGCTGAAGAATAATCAGAGGGAAATCTTTGATGCTTCCTTTAAATACATGGAAGCCACCGGGTTCATCATCTCTCGGTTTACCGGTGAATTTGTTTGTGACTTCACCCAGGCATACGGATATCACTTCTTTGATATCCGCCGTGAATGTTGGGACCAACAGGCGGCCAAAGAGATCGGGATTTCGCTGGAAAAGATGCCCCGGCTTTGCCGGAGCGTAGATGTGATCGGGCAGGTGACAGGCAAGGCTGCCGCGCAGACCGGACTGAAGAAAGGCACACCGGTGATCGCCGGCTGCCTGGACGCGGTTGCCGGCGCCCTGGGTTCGGGAGTTGCCCAACCGGGGCAGACGAACGAGCAAGGCGGACAGGCCGGCGGAGTGGGGATCAGCCTCGACCATATTGTGGTGGAACCTCGGCTGATCTTTTCGCACCACGTAATCCCCGGGCAGTATCTGCTGCAGGCTGGAACAGTCGGTGGCGGTTCGCTGGGCTGGTTCCGCGATCAACTCGGTCACCTGGAGGCCAGCGCCGGAAGCCTGATCGGACAGAACGCCTTTGAACTGTTCAGCCGGCAGGTGCAAAAATCCAAACCGGGCGCTGGAGGGTTATTGTTTCTGCCGTACATGGCGGGTGAACGCACACCACTCTGGAGCAGCCTGCCGAGAGGCGTGTTCTTTGGGCTGACGTACAGCACCACCCGGGCCGACATGCTGCGCGCCATTATGGAAGGCTGCGCTTTTGCCGTGTATGACAACCTGCAGATCGCGGAAGAACATGGCGTTGAGATCGAGGAGTTCCTCGGTTCCGGCGGCGCCACGCAAAGCACCGTCTGGTGCCAGATCAAGGCGGATATTTACGGAAAACCTTTCGTCATTGCGCGAAGGCCGGATAGCGGGGAAGGCGGGCACGACCTGGGCCTCTTTGCCCTCACGGCTTGCGGGATTGGCCTGACCGCCAGCATCAGCGAGACGATCACATCGTTGCTGCCCAACCGCCAGATCTTTGAGCCTTCGATGGTCAACCACGCGATGTATGAGGAATTGTTCCAGGTATACCGTGCGGTATCACGCCAGAATCTGGAAAGTTTCGCGAAACTGGACGCGATTTCGCGCAGTTGCGCATAGATTATTGATGGGAGTTTTCAAATGAAAGCAGTGGTACTGGAAGATAAAGGTGTAATGACGTATAAAGATGTTCCCACTCCGGAACCTGGAGCTGGACAGGTGCGGGTTAAGGTCAAGTCGGTTTCAATTTGCGGGTCTGACATCAAACGTTTCGTTGACGGTCATCGCGAGTACAACCTGATCCTGGGGCATGAAGCCGCCGGTGTCATCGACAGGGTGGGTGATGGTGTTAATAAGGATTACGAGGGGAAAGCCGCGGCCATCATTCCGTTGATCCCTTGTTTTGAGTGTGAGCAATGCAAGAACGGTTTCTATTCCGCCTGCCACAAGTATTCCTTTGTGGGGTCGCGGCAGAATGGCTGCTACGCTGAGTACGTGGTAGTGCCGGTGAAGAATGTGATGCTGGTTCCGGAAAATATGAACCTGGAACATGTGGCGTTGATCGAACCCTCGACTGTGGCCCGGCATATGCTGTCACTGGGGAATTTCAAAGCAGGCGAGACGGCCATCGTAATGGGGGCTGGCTCCATCGGTTTGATGCTGGTGCAGTGGCTGCGCATTCTGGGCGCGAAGCGCATTGTGGTGAGTGATATTCTGGATGTCAATCTGGAGATCGCTTCGAAATTGGGTGCCCATTTCACCTTGAATCCCACCAAAGTTGACCTGGCGAAGGAATTGCAAGCCCTGACCGGCGACGGCGCCGACCTGACATTGGAAGCCACCGGTGTTCCGTCCGTTTTGGAACAGACCATCTCGGTGACCAGGCCGCGCGGCGGTATTGTGCTTGCCGGAAACCAGCCGCTGGATAAGAGTATGCCGTTGACGTTCTTCGAGAACATGATGCGGCGTGAGATCCGCATCATGGGCTGCTTCATGTCGTATTCCGCGCCGTTCCCGGGGCATGAATGGTCAGACACCATTGAATCGCTGGTGACGGGCGGACTGGATATGGATACGATGATCTCGCACCGGTTCCCGCTCTCGCAGGCGCCGGATGTTTTCAAAAAGATCGGCACGCACCAATTGGCGCACCAGAAAATTATGTTAAATCCCGAGGAAACCGCATGACACTGCAAAATGTTTTACCCTGGATCATTCGGGCTCACAAAGAAGGATGGGCTGTGGGTGCGTTCAATGCCAACACCATGGAGCAGGCTCAGGCGATCGCTCTGGCTGCCCAGGCGGAAAAGGCGCCGGCCATCATTCAGATCAGCCACCGGGCGT
>CAYQTY010000097.1:0-10573 GCA_964420535.1 uncultured Leptolinea sp.
CCGGCGCGCCAGCGACAAGGCTGATGTTTTCAGGGCTCAGCACACCGCCGCACGATTTGCACTTCATCGTGTCCATACTGACGTTTCCAGGAAGGTCAATTTTGACCGTCACGTTCTGATCTGCGGCAACGGCCGGTTTGCGGCTGGCCCAGAAGATAAGCACAAAGCCGGCTGCCACGCTTATGACCCCGATTATCAGCCAGCCGATCTGACCGGTGGGGCTGAAAGTGGCGTAAATGAAGAGAAACCCGAAGAAAATTAGGAATGCGGCTGAAATATAGGCAATAATTTTGGTTGCGCTCATGTGTACCTCCGGATACGTTAAGTGTAACATTCCACGATTGAAAAACGGGGCAATCCCGCATTTATACACAATCAAATATACGAAGAAATGCTGTTTTCGATGTAACGGAATTTTGTGCTGTTCGATTTGGTGTAGATTTCTGAAAAAAATCTCATAATAATTTTCCCACATTTTTACACGTAAGGGAAACATTCTGGGGGCATAAAACTGTTGGACAGACGGAATTATGTTAAAGTTAATGTCATATTTTCTGACTGAAATATAAAAAGAGCACTCTACCCGCAAAAATGGTGTTGTTTTCAACTGGTATGGTTGTCGATCTGTTATATCCCTGAAACCCGCATGGCATATATTGAAAGGACAGCTCTATGACGAATCAGCGCAGTTTGACCGCGGGATTAAAAAATCTACTGGTAAAACTCTGGTTTTTACCGTCTTTTTTGATGTATATCATTATCTTCTGGCAGTCACTGGCGTTTGTTTATATTGAAGGTGACGACGCGACTTCCATTGCTTATCATCTGCTGGGCCGGAACATTGACCTTCAATTGCCATATTCCCCGTACCAGGGAATGATGGACACGCTATTGTCCATCATTCCACCCCAAGAAAACTTGTTACGGATCATCGGTTTCGGGTTGACGTCACTTGCCTGTATCCTGTTCGGGTACCTTATATCCCGGTTGGTTTTTGAATGGAATAAGAGTATCACTCCAGCCGCGAAGCCGTGGGTATCATTGTTGATCGTTCTTGCCGCACCGGAGCTTTTTTATCTCGGGCTCAGCTACAAACCAACCCTCATTGCTATTGACCTTTTGATCTGTTCTCACCTATTGTTGCGGTCAATTCAGTCGGGAGAATTCGCATCATCCAAAAGCCGGCCAGCTTTTGTTGGATCGATTCTCTTGTTCGGGCTGGGTGTGTCATTCCGCTGGAATACGATCGTGTATGGTGCTGTGATCGCGGCAGATATTTTCTTTATTTCAATTAAAGCGATTGAAACCCGAAAGAAAACCATCTTCGTTTTGATATGGGGAGTGCTCGCGGTTTTCTTCTCAGTAGTGGCCATTCTGTTAAGCAACTTGAAATTCTTCGATCTCTCCCACGCCGTAAATACTATGGGGATGGTTCTCAACCAGGTGGGTACGGAAGGATCCAACGCGTATCTGGGCATGATCCTGGGGCTTTCTCCATTATTCACTCCCGCGATGGTCCTTCTTTCTATTGCAGGCTTCTTCATCACCGTCCGCAATAAGGATAAGGTCTGGATACCCGTCATTATCGGATTTCTGGGGATATTGCCATGGCTGCGCAGCGGCGCTCCCAAGAATTTGATCACCTTCATCCCGGAACTGGCATTTTGTTTTTCGGTGGGGCTGGTCGCGATCTGGGGAATAGTCAAACCGGCATGGATGAAAAACAGTCTTCGCGTGGCTATGCTGGCGGCACTGTTGCTCCCCTGGGTCATTGGCGTTCGTATAGTGTGGGGTGACACTGCCTGGGGCCCCGGCTTTGAATTGAAACCATTTGACCGGCCTTTCGCGGAAGAAAACCAATTCGGGGTCGCCTTGTCTTCCGGCTCTGCGTTCCCTACCCCCGGAATTCCCAGACCTGTATATGGGTATTTTGATAACCTTATCGGGGGATCCCTGAAAAATTTCGAACTTGGGTTTTCCCGGGAGAATAGTCTGGTGGTGGACACAGCTATCACGAATAAATTACCGATTCTAATGACAAGTTGGTCACCGGATTTCTTTGTCATCGACCTTTATGCAAGAGGTTATGTCACAAAAGACGGGGCATATAATATTTCCGCAATCGGAAATGATTTCTACCAGAGGGAGTTTGTCAAAGGTGAAGGTCAGCCGGTCTGGTTGTACCATGGCGAAATTTCCGATGACGATGGTGAAGTTATCTCTCAAAAAGTAGAGGATTTTGGGACCCGTTATCAAAAGCTTATTCTTGTGGGATACCCCGGTACCATGCGCTCGCTTTACTTATACTGTCCGGCCGCGCTAGACCCGATCGGAGCAACATCCGCGATTATCGATATGCAACTTTTGGCTGAAGGCTCTTGTGAATCGAATTAGGGAAATCACGGTATCTGCGAATAACCAATTCTTCCTATCCACAAATCGATTCGGACAGAGCGATTAGAAGGAGTAGGCTTTGGAACCTGTCTGTAACACTTCGAACCATTTGGTCAAATCGGAAGATTTGAACCATCATGGAACTTTATTTGCCGGGCGGACCGCGGAATGGTTTGTAGAAGCCGGTTTTATTGCCGCGGCACGGATTAAAGAACCCCGGAATATTGTATGTTTGAAGATCCACGGCATGACATTTTCACGCCCGGTAAAATGCGGCGAAATTGTCACATTCAATAGCAAGATCATTTACGCGGGACGTACCAGCATGGTTGCGCATGTTCATGTCTCTACAAAAGAGGGGCAGGTGGTGGACGGATTTATCACATTCATTCATGTCGATGATGATTCGAAGCCTGTTCCACATGGTATAACCATAGAACCGGTCACCGATGAGGACCGGTCCCTTCAAGAAAAAGCGATTACGCTCACAAAATGACCATATTTCGAGGGTAGTATGAGTATCGAATCAGAGCGAGATAGATTAGAACAGTTAAAGTCAGAGTTGAATTTTCACAATTACCGCTATCATGTGCTTGACGCTCCGGTGATCAGTGACGCAGAGTATGACCGGCTGCTTGTGGAATTACGGAGTATTGAAGCCGATCATCCTGAGTGGATCACCCCCGATTCACCCAGTCAACGCGCGGGAGCGGCAGTATCGGATAAATTCAACAAGCTGGCACATCCTCACCCGATCTTGAGCCTGGCAAACGCCTTCAACACAGATGATGTTCGCAGCTGGGTGGAACGCGTTTCCAGACTGGATGAGCGTGTGTTGACCGCAGAGTTTGTGGTTGAACCGAAAATTGACGGCCTGACCGTGGTACTGCACTATGAAGACGGAGTTTTTGTACGCGGCGCCACGCGCGGTGACGGTGAGATCGGCGAAGATATCACCGCGAATCTGCGAACGATCCGGTCGCTGCCATTGCGTATTCCGGTTCAAGTAAATGGACCTAAACCACCACACCGGCTTGTGGTGCGCGGCGAAGCCTTTATGTACCTGAAAGATTTTCAGGAATTGAACCAGCGCCTGGCAGAAGCAAGTGAAAAGACTTACCAGAATCCGCGCAATACCGCCGCGGGCTCCCTGCGTCAACTCGATTCGGCACTGACAGCGAAACGTCCACTTGCATTGCTTACGTACGACATTGTGGAAGCCGATGGCCCGGTCCCACGTAAACAATGGGAACTGCTGAATTACCTGAAAGCTTTGGGTTTTCCGGTATCGGATCAGGCGGAATTCTGCCCTGATCTGGAGGCGGTAGTCAAAGCCTGCGAAAAACGGGTTGAAACCCGTGACTCGCTGACCTTCGAAGTGGACGGCGCCGTGATCAAGATCAATGACCTTGACCTGGCGTCTTCACTGGGATTTGTTGGAAAAGACCCGCGCGGCGCGATGGCTTTTAAATTCCCCGCGCGGGAGGTGACGACAGTATTGAACGGTATCGGGGTGGCGGTCGGCCGGACCGGAGTCCTCACACCATACGCCATCCTGGAACCGGTGGAGATTGGCGGTGTGGTCGTCAAGCAGGCTACGCTGCATAATTTTGACTTTATCGCGGAGAAGGACATCCGAATCGGTGATCGTGTGCTGTTGAAACGGGCGGGTGATGTGATCCCCTACGTGATGGGACCGGTTATTGATGCCCGGACGGGTGTTGAAACCCCGTACATTCCTCCCGTAGAGTGCCCGACCTGTCACGAACCGGTGGAACACTTTGAGGATGAAGTAGCCTGGTATTGTGTCAACGCGTCCTGCCCGGCGCAATTGGTTCGAAACCTCGAACATTTCGTCTCACGCACAGCCATGGATATCGAAGGTTGCGGAATCAAGATCGTGGAGCAGTTGATCGAAGCGGGGCAGGTAAAAGATTCGGCTGACCTGTATGCGCTGAAAAAGGATGATTTGCTCACGCTGGAGGGTTTTGCCGGTAAGAAAGCGGACAATTTGTTGGACGCGATCTCCGCCTCAAAACAGCAGCCGCTGAACCGGTTGATCACCGCCATCGGCATTCACGGCGTGGGAGAGGTGATGTCTGCCGATCTGGCAAAGAAATATCCGGATCTGGATGCGCTTTCCCGGGCGGACCAGATGGAATTGATGACTATTGAAGGCGTGGGACCGAACATTGCCGAGGCAATTGTAGACTGGTTCAGTGTGGACGGAAACCGTCAATTGATACGCAAGTTCAAGGAGTACGGAGTTTGGCCTGTGATTGACGTGTCTCAATCGAAGCCGGCTGGCCCGCAACCGCTGGACGGGTTGACATTTGTGGTCACCGGAACACTGCCAACGCTTTCACGTGAAGGCGCAAAAGAATTTATCCAGAAATTTGGTGGAAAATCAATTGAAAGCGTAAGCAAGAAGACCAGTTACCTGGTTCTCGGAGAGAATCCGGGATCCAAACTGGACAAAGCCAGGGAGTTGGGCGTTCCTATTATTGATGAAGCCGGGCTTCGCCGCCTGGCAGGAGATATTTCATGACAGGTCAATTGATACTGAATCCGGGAAGAGAGAAATCCGTTTTGCTTCGGCATCCCTGGATTTTCTCCGGTGCTGTGCAGGCATTAAAAGGGGAGCCATCTACCGGAGAAACTGTTAATGTAGTCTCATCCAAAGGTGACTGGTTGTGCCGGGCCGCCTTCAGCCCCGCGTCACAGATCCGTGCGCGCGTGTGGACATGGTCGCAGGGCGAAGAGATCAACGAAGCATTTTTTACAGGCCGCATCAAGAAGGCGATCGAATTACGCCAGCAATTGGAATTGTTTAAAAAGAGTGATGCCATCCGGCTGGTACACGGCGAATCGGACGGGTTACCCGGCCTGGTCGCGGATATTTACCGGAACGTTGTAGTCATTCAGGCGCTTTCAGCGGGTATTGATCCATCGAAATTGGAAATCGCCGGCATTCTAAAGGAACAAACCGGCGCGGAGTGCGTGGTCGAACGCTCTGACGTTGAAGTACGCAAGCTGGAAGGTCTGGAAGAACAATCCGGTGTGCTGCTGGGTAAAGAACCTGCCGGTGAGATCACTATCAATGAAGCCGGTCTACGCTTTGGCGTAGACGTACTGCACGGTCAGAAAACCGGCTTCTACCTTGACCAACGCGAAAACAGAATACTGGCCGGTAGTCTTGCGCATGGCCGGCGCGTATTGAATTGTTTCAGTTATACCGGCGGATTTACCGTCCACGCGCTGGCAGGGGGGGCGGAAGAAGTTCTATCCATCGATAGCTCGGCCGAGGCTCTGGCAATCGCGCGGCGCAATTTGGAATTGAATGACCTGCCGGCCAACCGGGCAACCTGGATGGAAGAGGATGTTTTCCAGGCTCTGCGCAACCTGCGCGACCGCGCGGAGACGTTCGACATGATCATCCTTGACCCGCCCAAGTTCGCACCCACAGCCGCACATGCTGCCAAAGCCGCCCGGGCTTATAAGGATATCAACCTGCTGGCGTTCAAGATGCTCCGGCCGGGTGGATTGCTGTTTACTTTTTCGTGCAGCGGCGGGGTAACGCCTGACCTGTTCCAGAAGATTGTGGCCGGCGCCGCGCAAGACGCGAACGTTAACGCGCGGGTTTCACACTGGTTGACACAGGCGGCAGACCACCCGGTGGCGTTAAACTTCCCGGAAGGCCATTACCTGAAGGGTTTGGTATGCGAGGTTGGGTAGAAAATTATTCAAGAATCAAAAAAGACGATGCAGTAATCGTCTTTTTTGATTCAGTGGAGATGGCGGGAATTGAACCCGCGTCCGAAAGATTCGACCCTCGAACCTCTACGAGCGTAGTTGATCTTTTATTTCACCTGTTGTTCAGAGACCAACAGAACAAACAACGGGCAATCCGTTCAGGCCCGAAAGCCCTCTTTCGCGCGGACCACGGAAAACCGCGCGGCACTTCAGCCTTGTGACGCCCACGTTACCACCGGCTGAAGAGCGGGGTAGGCGGACGCCGTCTCACGAAGAGACGGTTGCTGGTACCTATCGCTTATGCAGCGAGAGGAAGAGCAGCGTAGGAAGTGCGGTTGGCACTTAAGGTTTTGTGCGGATTTTACGAGTTCGGCACCTCTCGGCTCGCCATCCGGGACCAGCCTCTCCCGTCGAAGCCGATCATCCCCGGGACTATCCTCATTATACGGTCGTTCCAGATAGATAACAAGGAAAACCATATAAGAAACCTATAAAAAAAAACGGATGCCCGAAGGCATCCGCTTTTAGCCGGATTAAAGTTATTTACCTTTAATCCATTTGTTGTTGAGTTCTTCAATGAGGCCGGCTTCTTTGACTTTCTTCAGGCCTTCATTTATGCGGCCTAGCAGTTCGGCGTTCTTTTTGCAGACGGAGATACCGTAATCTTCGGAGGTCAGCAGACCGGCAACGACTTTGATCTTTTCAGAGTTCTTGCCCACGAAACCTTCGGAGGGAACGTTATCGGCCACAACGGCTTCAACCTGGCCGTTCAGCAGATCCTGGAAGGCCAGGTCGACGCTGTCATAGGCTTTGACGGTGGCGCCTTCGATCTTCTTGGCGAGGATGTCGCCGGTGGTGCCGAGCTGGGTACCGATGGTCTTGCCCTTGAGGTCAGCTTCGGACTTGATCGCATCGTTTTTCACGGAAACCGTAATGGCCTGGCCGGCCTGGAAGTACGGGTCGGAGAAGGTCATGTTGTTTTTGCGTTCTTCGGTGATGGTGATGGCGGAAATGGCGGCATCGTACTGGCACTGGGCCATGCCGGCGAGGAGCGGGTCAAAACCGATATTGACGAATTCAACTTCGAGATTGGCTTCTTTGGCGATGGCTTTGAACAGGTCAATATCAAAGCCGACCATCTCTTTTGTGGCTTCATCAACGGTTTCGAAGGGAGGATACGCGGCA
Source organism: uncultured Leptolinea sp. (assembly GCA_964420535.1). Classification (GTDB taxonomy): domain Bacteria; phylum Chloroflexota; class Anaerolineae; order Anaerolineales; family Anaerolineaceae; genus Leptolinea. The sequence goes on from CAYQTY010000097.1 coordinate 7,333, forward strand.
TCGGAAGCAACGCGGATCTTCATTGCCGCGGGGGCGGCGGCATCAGCAGGCGCGGCAGCTTCGGCGGCGGGGGTGGCTGTGGCGGCGGGAGCGCAGGCCGTCAAAACCATGGCGAACAGGGCGATAAGGCTGATTACAACAAATAACTTACTCTTCATTTTCTCTCTCCTACGTAGAATTATGGATTTGATTGTGTTTCAGAGCTTTCTTCCAAAGGTCTGACCACCTTTTGAAAACAACATTAAGCAAAAATCCCGGCCCATCATTAAGGGTCCCGGGTTCTTGCATAGATCCACTCCTCCTTCTCAAGAGGAGTGGACCCTTTTTATCGAGAGTGTCGCTGATTGTGGAAAACTGGAACGTATTCGGGAAGTTGCACTGGAATGCCCCTCGCAGTCCGGTCACTGGGAGTTACCATGCCAAAGCGTGAAGCTCCCAGATAAAGTATTTCCAGTATTATATCGCGATAATTCCAATTTTCGGCTTCCGCGATGACACAAAGATCACTGAATCCGCGGGTCAGGCCGGGGAGAGTGTTGATTTCCATCAGGCGGGGCAGGCCGTCTTTATCCAGGCGGATATCCACGCGGGAAACATCCAGCGAATTTATGGCTTTATGGGCTTTGATCGCCAGATCCTGTAAGGTGGAAGCCAGCGGTTCTTCAACCGTAGCCGGGCAGATGAATTGGGGCACACCGCTTTCACCGTGATGCAGTGTTTTGGCCATGTGACCATAAATTCCCGGGGTGACGGAACCGGAGCTGTCTACCTCCAAAAGCGGGAACCGATGGAAGCCATCAGGTCCGTAGATCCCGGGGCGGGGGCTGAAACGCGCCGCGTCTTCACGGCCCATAACGGCCACCGTGAACTCACGGCCGGGCAGGTACTCTTCCACCAGGGCAGGTTGATGGTAGTTTTCAATTACCCAATTGACGCGTTGGTACAACGCGGTTTTGTCATACACAATTGACCCGCCATCCATTCCCATACCGGTGCCTTCACTGGCCGGTTTGATGAACATTGGGAAGGTCAGATCATCTGCCAGGGGCTCGTCACCAGTGATGAATTCCTGGAAGGCGGCGGTCGGCAACCCTTTGTCACGCCAGATGCGTTTGGTCATTGTTTTATCCAGCGAAACGGCGTTGGTTAAAACACGGGACGCGGTATAGGGGATGCGCAATAATTCCAGCAAGGCAGGAATCTGCGCTTCGCGGGCATCGCCGTAAATACCTTCTGAGATATTAAAGCAAATATCCGGGCGGACGTGCGCCAGGGAGTATGGAAGATTGGCATCCGCGGGAATGAATACCGTCGTATGTCCATCTGATTCGATAGCAGACTGGATCTCTTGAATGGTCTCTTTTTTGTCAAATTCTGCGCCGGCATCGGCGGGTCCGTCTATTGGTAAAACTGTCTCCCCCTTAACGTTGGCAATAACAGCCACTCTCCACGCCCGCGCGGGGCGCGGCATGGTACTGGGAGGTTTGTCAGCTTCGGATTCAGTACTTTCGATTTCTTTGATCTCGTCCATTATTAAGGATGTCACTTTCCTCTAATTGCCGGGTGATATTCCCGGTTTAAAATTTCGAACAGCCGAGAAGTATAGTAGCAACTCTAAAAAATACAAGAGGTAAAAACCTTACAGTTTTTACATTTACTATACGTAGCGCCTACCAGTTCGTCGTAAAAAAATGGACGTTTCTCTTGTCTGAGTTACAAGACTGTTGTATCCTTGTCAACGGGAATGGTTGAGTCCCGGTGGGCTTCCCTGTCTTCAAAACTGGCGGCGGGCTGTTACGCAGGCCGCAGTGGGTTCGACTCCCATCCATTCCCGCCTACTACAAGTAATCAGGTATCCCATGGACGAAACAGCAGAATCTGAAGCAATTAAGAGTATTATCGGTCACGTTTTTCTGAGCGATGATATCACCATAGGCGGATCTAAAGACAATTTCCTATTCCGCTTTCGAGGCCGCCTGTTGGATGAAGACACTGAAAAAACATTCTTTCAACTGGAAAACCAGTTGAAACCTTATCAAATGGCGCCATTATTTCGGATGGAAGAAGGACGTCACGTAATTCTGATTGTTGATAACTCGAAATCTCCCGGCGAATCTAATCCATGGATCAATTTGATCATGTTCCTGCTGACTGTAGTCAGCGTGTTGCTGACCGGGGCTTTTTACAATTCTGATCTTGTCTTGACAGGCGATTTGGCAAAAGACATACCGGTTATTCTGTCCAAATTTACATCATTGACCTTCATAAAGGATGGATGGCCGTTTGCCCTCAGTATGCTGGGTATTCTTGTGGCGCATGAATTCGGGCATTATCTGATGGGCCGGCATTATGGAATTCATATGACGTTGCCTTATTTCATCCCATTGCCGTTTTCGCCATTTGGAACGATGGGTGCCGTAATTAATATGAAGGAAACGCCGAAGAACCGGCGGCAGTTACTCGATATCGGGATGGCCGGTCCGCTTGCCGGCCTGATCGTGACGATCCCGGTGCTTTTCATAGGTCTGAAGCTCTCTTCTCTGGATACTTTGCCGCTTTTAAATTCAGGTCCAAGTGCGGCAACACTCTCCCTTGAAGGCAACAGTATCGTCTATCTCTTTTTAAAATTCCTGGTTTTCGGAAAATTGTTACCAGCTCCGGTTGACTTCGGCCAGGCCGGGCCGGTTTTCTACTGGCTGCGGTATTTCTTCACTTCAACGCCATTCCCTGCGGGTGGAACGGACGTCATGCTTAGCTCGGTAGCCTGGGCGGGCTGGGCCGGTTTACTGGTGACGGCTCTCAACCTGATCCCGGCCGGTCAACTGGATGGGGGACATGTTCTATACGTCCTGCTGGGTAAAGAACGGATGAAAAAACTATACCCGGTTTTGCTGGTAATCTTGATAGGCCTGGGCTTTGTTTGGTCCGGTTGGTGGTTCTGGGCAGCCATTCTTTTCCTGTTCGGGCGTTTCTACGCGGAACCGGCAGATCAAATAACTCCACTGGATAGCAAGCGCAAGTTTCTGGCTATTATCGGGCTGATCATTTTTTTGTTGGTTTTTATTCCTGTTCCGATTACGTTACCCGGTTAAACAGGCATCATCTCAATCGTTTTTCCATCCAGGGTTAAATACCGCCGCATTAAGTGAGCCGTCAGACAGGAATGGGTGGGTATGATCATCGCCAAACCACCGGGCGAAAATAGTGACATGCACTCAGACGGGACAGTGACTACTCCGTG
>CAYQTY010000098.1:0-10537 GCA_964420535.1 uncultured Leptolinea sp.
AAAAGAGGAACTGAGACAACAGTAAAAATGGCTGATCAAATTCTTGAAATTATATTGGCTCCACTCCGTCACCAGATCACGCGAAGCCAGGCCGTTCAGAGTCATCTGCGCAAGCGCGTTCAACCGGGCGTAGGCTGCCGGATTGGGTTCAACCCAGCCGTGCGGGGGTTCTTCATCCGGTCCTCCGCCGCCCATTTCCGCCATAACCTGCTTGGCATACAGGATGGTATCATGCTTCAATTCCGTCCAGGAACCCATGGCTGTGTTAAGGTCTTTACGAGTCCAGGCAGGGTTCTGCATGAAAACCGGATACGGTGCGCCTTTCGGCTCGATTAACGGGAAGAAACTGTACAGCCATGACCAGTACAGGTTCTGTGTCCAGGTATCCTTCTCAAGGGATGCGATCTCGCCTATTACTTTGGTGAGTTTCTTGTCGTAGTTTTCATACCCGGTTTCGCCCATTTCACTTAACAGGTTATAGGCTTCTTCCGATCCCATGGCGGCCGGCAGATCCAATCCCTTCGGTAAAGAGCGCGGTTTGGCATCGGTGCCCACTTCGCGCCAGATGACCTGCCCGAATACATACTGGTCGAGGGTAAAACGCTGTCCCATGAAGCGGAATCCCTTTGTCACCTGCTCTTTATCCTGGTCGATCCAAACCCACATGGAATTGATCTTCGGAGGAGGCAGGTTTTTTGCCCCTTCCATGAATTGGTTGAACAGGGCTTCATCGGCAAAGGTTTTGATATCAGGTGTGGGGCCGAAGACGGTGTCACTGAGTTTTCCGTATTCCACAAACGAGAGATCATCGGACTTTCCTACGATGAATACAGTGGGATCGTAGATATTCTGCCACAATGTGATGGCGGACGCGGTTCCATCTGGTGACTGCGCGGCGCGCAGCGATTGCACCAGCAGCAGGGCGCGTCGGGTTTCGAAACTGTCACCCAACCGGAAGGTGAGACGCCCGTACCACATCATGGCCTTGAAGTACTTTTTCAACTCTTCCGATTTGGTGTAATGCCCGCGGGGAATATACTGGGTGTAATCTTCGATCAATTTTTCATTGTTCGACAGGTCATCCCGATCCCAGATGGGGGAGATGGATTGACCATCGTGGCTTTCAATCAACGCGACTTCAGCAGCCACCAGGTCTTTTACATCCGTAGGTACTTCAACCCCGTCACCCAGAAGTTGACCGGCAACAGAGAAGAAAGCCAGATTGCGTTTCGCCGGCTCTTCCAGGGGTGTGCCCCTGAGGGAATCCAATTGGTTCAGGCTGGCTGTGCGCATGGCGGCCGTTAACGATTTCAGATCGTTGATGAAATATGTGGTCTCCAGGTCGCGCAGCATTTTGTCAAAGAGCAAATGATAGGAATGGTAAATTGCATCCGTGGTGATGAAGGGAACTGTGCCTTCATACCGGCCGCCTTCATATACCTGGTAGAACTCCCGGTAGGTATCCACTTCTCCGGGAACGGCCACAAATCCGTTTTCCGAGAGGATCTTTTTCTGGTTATCTGTCAGCGGAATATTTTCCAGTCCTTTGACCTGACCAAGGTCAACGGGCAACGTATACGAACCCTGACCGCCGTAGGCTGCCGGGATGTTGACCGGGATATCCGGGTACTCCGCGAAAGGCGCGGAATAAACATCCGCAGGCGGTGTGGGTGTTGTCCCCGCGGGTTTATCGGCGGCTTGGACGTTTGTGTCCGCGGCGGCTTCGGTTACAGAAGCGGCAGGTTTTTCTTCCGTAATCTGGTTTACTCCGGTGACCAGGCTGCAGGCCATACTGGTTATAACCAATACGCACAAAAGCAGCCATAGTTTCTTATTTAAGAGTTTCATTTTTCCTCCTGGCACCAAACAATTTATTGCGTTAGTAATAAGGTTCTGTTGTCTGTGGTTGTTACCGCAACCAACCGGGTTAGCGGTTTCTCCGCACGGGAGATCAGGTCAAATCCGAAACTGTTCCATTTCCAGATGGCGTAACTTGAGGCAGCCTGATGATCTGTATCTGAATAGATGCCTTCCAGTGCCACCAATTCCTGGCGGCCATCACTATCTATGTCACAGGCAGTAAAAGATCGCACCGGTCTGGCTAGCGCTGAACCGGCCCATAATTCTCCCCAGTGGTCATCCTTCCAACCAATTAAGATGAGGTGACTGCTGAATCCTTCTGAATCCTGGTGGGATTGAATATACCCGCCATAAGGGAGCACACGGTCAACCGGCCAGGGGGCGAACGGGCGCTTTACCAGCAACGTGACTTCCGGCAGGCCATCGTGGTTCAGGTCCGTCCAGTCTGCCTGTTGGACGATCCATCCGGGAGGGCTGACCCAGTCTCCCTGGTTACACCGCAGGGTGAATTGTCCACGCAAAGTAAGCGTAGCGCAATCTCCCGGGGATTGAACTCCGGCAATCTTTCCGGCGCTTTGCCAGCTGGCAGGCAAAATATCGCCTCTATCCAATCGCGTCAGGGTTACTGGCACCGGTGATATACATAATAACGCGGTAAGGCAAAGGAGAATAATAAGCGGTCTGTTGATCAAACTTTTGGAGACTGTCATGAGCTGGCCTGCCTAAATTGTAGGTCAAGGCGGTATGGCTTGCAATCCCTGACCTCCATGCCGATACATGATTTTCAAAAATTACCCGGTTTCGGTTATTGACGACCGGATTATTTTTCTCTATACTGATTAAGTGGTACCTACCACTTCGGAAGATGATTTATGCCTATTGACCGCCATTCATTCCTCCCGCTTTACTATCAACTTGCACAAATGTTACGCGGGCAGATAAAACACGGAGACCTGCCGGCTGGAAAGGATTTGCCGTCTGAGCGTGATTTGATGAAAGATTACTCGTTGAGCCGTAATACCGTGCGGCAGGCTTTGGCTCAACTGGAAAGTGAAGGATTGATTGTCCGCACTCAGGGTTCCGGAACCCGGGTGACTACCCTTTCAGGTACATACCCGTATTTTCTCAGTACGTTCTTTGAAAACCGGGACCTGCTGATTCGGGCAGGCTATACACCGGATGTGAAAACCCTGTCTATCAAAATAGGCAAGCCACCGGAAGCTGCCCGCCTGGCTCTCCAACTGGAAACCGGTGTGAACGTGGTACAGAAAGAATTGTTGTTTTTTGCCGATGGCCGCCCGGCCATGTATACGCTGGATTACATGCTGCCATCGATCAGTGGTGAATATGATATGTCTCCGGAGGGCGAAGGTTTCCTCAACTACCTTGATGCCGCCAGCGGCCGCCGGGTGGAATATGTGGCAGTGGAGTTAACCCCGGTAGAAGCCAGCGGCGAGATCGCCTCTTTGATCAATTGCCGGCCCGGGTCGCCCCTTCTCTTGATGGAAGAGACGTTTCTGGATGAAACACAAAAGATTTCCATAGCATTTTCCATGAATTACTTTAACCGCGAGTTGATCAGTTTCCGTTTGCTTACCCGGCGAGGGTAGTAAAGGAAGAAATCCGATGAATGATTGGGACGTGGTCCAACCAAAAGCTATATCCGGGCTGACACAAGCGCTGGTCGATCCCGGCCGAATGATCATTGCCGGCGGGACAGATGTTCTGCCGGCGTTGCGGCGTGGACCCGCAGACCGGGTGGTGAACCTGGTTGATATTTCTCAGCTTTCTGACCTTAGGTTTATTCGGGAACATGACGGCTGCCTAGAGATTGGGACGCTTGCCACCCACACGGATATTTCAAGATCCGAATTAGTATGGAAACACGCGCCGGCACTGGCGAAAGCTTGCGGGACAGTCGGCGCGCCTCAAACGCGCGCGCGTGGAACTCTTGGCGGAAATCTGGTCAATGCTTCTCCTGCGGCAGATACCGCCCCTCCATTACTGTGCCTTGATAGCCGGGTCAAACTGGTTTCAGCCGATGGAGAACGTGAACAGCCATTAAGCGAATTCTTTTGCGGACCGGGTAAGACAGTGTTACGTCCGGGAGAATTTCTTTATTCCATTTCATTTGATGTACCTTCCGGCCAATGGGGATTTGAATATTTGAAACTGGGACGCAGGAACGGTATGGCGATCGCCGTGGCCAGCGCGGGTGTGTTTATGGCGCTTGACCCTGCCGGCACTATCAATACCATCCGGGTGGCTTTCGGTTCAGTGGGTCCGGTTCCGGTCCGCGGCAGGCGGCTTGAATCCATCCTTTATGGTCAACGGCCTTCACCGGAATTGTTTGACAGCGCCGCGGCCGGATTGGAAAAAGACATATCCCCCATATCCGATGTGAGGGCTGCCGCCGATTATCGAAAGATGTCAGCCCGGGTTTTGCTGATACGTGCCCTTGAATCGGCTTGGAAGCAGGCAGAAAGCAGGCTGGCATGACAATAACCGATGTGCGGTTCAACCTCAACGGCGAAGAGTGTTCGTATCACGGCCCGGCCGGCCGCTCTTTGTTGAATGTGTTGCGTGAAGATTACCGCCTTACCGGCGCCAAGGATTCTTGCGGGGGTGAAGGGGAATGCGGCGCGTGCACGGTTATAGTAGATGGTCAGGCGGTCAACGCGTGCCTGGTGCTGATCTGTCAAATGGAAGGCAGCCGGGTATTGACCATCGAGGGACTGGCGCCTGCGGGTACGTTACATCCTATTGAAGATGCCTTTGTCAGAGCCGGCGCCATACAATGCGGTTTCTGTACCCCGGGAATGGTTCTGGCTTCCAAGGCGCTTCTGGATCAAAATCCCCATCCCACAGATGCCGAGATCCGTACAGCGCTGGCGGGAAACCTCTGCCGCTGTACGGGGTACGTGAAGATCGTGCAGGCGGTCAATATGGCTGCCGGGGAGATGTGTCATGGAAAATAACCCCGGCTTGATCGGATCACCGGAAATACGCAAAGACGCGCGCGGTAAAGCAAATGGATCGGCATTGTATGTGGCCGACTTGCCGTTCCCAAATGTGACATACGCCGTTGCCGTGCGTTCGCCTTTTCATCACGCCAGGATCCTTTCCATTGATACCACATCCGCCAGTCAATTGCCTGATGTACTGGCTGTATTAACGGCAGCAGATGTCCCAGGCGAAAAAATGTTCGGGGCACTCATCCCTGACCAACCGGTTCTGGCTTTTGGCGAAGTCCGTCATATGGGAGAACCGGTAGCACTGGTTATAGCTAAAAATTTGGAGGCGGCAAAGAAGGCAGCCGCCCGGGTCAATACTGAATATCAATCCCTCCCTCCTGTATTAGACCCGGTATCCGCATTGGAAGCAGATTCCCCCGGAGTTCATCCCGGTGGGAATCTGCTTTCGCGATTTAATCTTGACTCGGGTGACCTGTCCGCCGGATTCGCGTCAGCGGATATCATTCTGGAAGAAGAATTTTCTGTTCCGCGAATTTCTCCCGGCTATTTGGAGACGGAGAATTCTGTAGCGCGGTATAACCCGGATGGAACGTTGACGGTATGGGTGAGTTCGCAGGAACCATTTGTTGACCGTGCCGCGATTGCATCCGTTCTTGCTCTGGAAGAGGATAAAGTCCAGGTTGTCGTTACGGTTATTGGCGGCGCGTTTGGTGGCAAAGAAGATTCCAGCCTGCAGGTGATGACGGCTTTCGCCGCGTTTGTCACCCACGGCACGGTCAAAATGGTAAACGACCGGCGGGAATCGTTTCTGGCGCATCCCAAACGTCACCCGGCGAAAATTCATCTCAAAGTGGGGGCGAAACGCGACGGCACCCTGACAGCCCTGCAGGGAACGGTGTGGATGGATACGGGAGCCTATGCCACGTATGGCCCGGCTGTGGGCAGCCTGTTGACGGAGATGGTCACCGGTCCCTACCGGATCCCCAACGTTGCGGTTGAAACGAATGTTGTCTTTACCCACGCGCCGAGCTGCGGGGCCGTTCGCGGTTTCGGCAGCCCGCAGGCACATTTTGCGATTGAAAGCGCCATGGATATACTGGCAGAGCGGTTAGGTATGGATTCGGCCGACCTGCGGGGAAAGAATATCCTGCATCCTGGTGACGCCCTGCCTTCCCGCGTGATCGTCAATGAGACCGGACTTGGATTGGAACGCTGCCTGCAGGAAGCCCGGCTGGTTCGCGACCGGCTGAAACAGAAACCGGCATCCCCGGGCAAGGTCAGTGGGGTTGGTATCGCGCTGGGCATGCAGAGCATGGGACTGGGCGCGAAGGTGCCGGATGTCTCCGCAAACCGGCTGGAATGGCTGCCGGATGGTAATGTGATGATCCATCTGGGCGCGCCGGACCTGGGGCAGGGATTGGTCACCATGGCGGAGCAGATCACAGCGGCCGCGCTGGGGCTGCCATACTCACAGGTGACCACCAGACAATTAGATACCCGTGTTGTTCCCAATGGCGGCGCCACCTGCGCCTCACGGATGACGTACCTGGTGGGGAATGCCATGCTGAACGGCGCGGTGGCATTGAAGCAGCAGCTGTTGATAGATGCCGCCCGCGTAATTCATGTACCGGTGGAGAGTTTGACCTATACAAACGGGAATGTTGTTCTCCCGGATGGATCACACCTGCCGGCATCAGAATTCACCAGCCGGGCGGCGGAGGAAGGTTTTCCCATTACAGCGGACGCGGTGGCAGAATTTGAATACCCTGAGGACAAAACTCCCGGTCACCTACCGGTGGGTATGCCGCATATTAAGTACTCTTTTGCCGCACAGGTCGTCAGAGTAGAAGTGGACCCGGAATTGGGTACGGTGGAAGTAACCGATCTGACCGCGATCCATGACCTGGGACGCATTATCAACCGCCTGACCGCCGAAGGACAGATCGAAGGGGGTGTAATGATGGGGCTGGGTTACGCGCTATATGAAGATATGTTCATCAAACCCAACGGGAAATGGGTGGACAGTTTCACGGAGTATTTGCTGCCTACAACCTGTGAAGTGCCGGATAATTTTAACGTCATCATGCTGGAATACCCGGAGATGGACGGCCCGTTCGGAGCTAAGGGGCTGGCGGAGATTACCGTTGTACCCACCGCCCCGGCGATTGCCAACGCTGTTTTCAACGCGGTCCACGCGCGCGTCCACAGCCTTCCTTTGACACCTGAGAAGATCTGCGCGGAGATGATGCGGCAGCCAGACTGAGAATTTAACGTACAATCTCCGAGGGTCTATAATTAATCATCACATCCAGGGAGAGTGTATGTTAAAAACATCCATCCATTTTCCGGCCGGATTCCTGTGGGGAACGGCTACGGCGTCGCATCAGGTGGAAGGCGGCAATACCAATAACAACTGGTACCAATGGGAAACCATGGGCGGCAAGATCAAAGAAGGGCATACCTCCGGCATTGCCTGCAACTGGTGGGGTGGAAAATGGAAGGATGACCTCGACCGCGCGGCGGAAGCCGGGCAGAACTCACACCGCCTTTCGGTGGAGTGGAGCCGAATCCAACCCGCACCGGACCGCTGGGATGAAGACGCGCTGGAGCACTACAGGCAGATCATCCGCGGTATGCTGGACCGCAAACTGGTGCCCATGGTCACGTTGCACCATTTCACCGATCCACTCTGGCTGGTAGAAATGGGCGGTTGGGAGACGGAAGCGGTTGTTCCTTATTTTGAAGCGTTTGTAAAAAAGGTGGTGGAAGCCCTCAAAGATTATGTGACCCTCTGGGTGACCATCAATGAGCCGAATGTGTATATCTGGGGCGGTTATATGGGCGGCGGTTTTCCGCCCGGCAAAAATGATATGAACCTTGGCCTGCAGGTGATGGTCAACATGTTGAAGGGTCACGCGGCGGCCTATCGGGCGATCCATGCCATTCAACCTGAAGCGCGGGTGGGGTTTGCCCTGAATTACCGGGACTTGCAGCCGGCCCGGCCCGGTTTCGCGCCGGACCAATGGATGGCCAATCTGCAATCGCAGATCTACAACAATTCCTTCGCCGGAGCGATTAAGACAGGAAAACTCGACGCTGTGTTAAAGAAGGTTGCAATTCCTGAAGCTAAAGGAACACAGGATTATCTTGGAATTAATTATTACACCTGCGACCTGGTGAAATTTGATCTGACAGCTCCGGGTGACATGTTCGGAAGGCGGTCTACCCCGCCGGGCGCGGAGAGGAGTGAAACCGGGTTCATTGCCAGCGTGCCCGAGGGCATTTTCCGGGCGTTGCACTGGGCGAGACAGTTTGATGTGCCGTTGTTCGTTTCGGAAAATGGTGTGGAAGATTCAGATGACCACCTGCGCCCGAAGTATCTGGTGGAACACCTGGAGCAGGTATGGCGCGCGGCAAACTATAACTACCGGGTGGAGGGTTATTACCACTGGTCACTGGTGGATAATTTTGAGTGGGAACGCGGTTGGACACAACGGTTTGGCCTGTGGGGGCTGGACCTGAATACCCAGGCGCGTATCCGTCGTCCAAGTGCCAGCCTGTATGAAGCCATCTGCCGTGAGAACGGCATCACTTACGAAATGGTGGAACGCTGGGCGCCAAAGGCGCTGGAGCGAATATTCAAATGAAGAAAGCGGGAGGGATAACCCCTCCCGTTATTATTTTAATAACCGGTCGATCAACCGGTTGACATACTGCCGCCGGGAATTTGGGTCTTGAAGATTCAGGCCGTATTTTTCTTTATAGAGCAGTGGTGTCAATATAAACATGAATATCGCGTTGGTGATCTGGACACAGGCAAGATACAGTTCTAAGTCTGAAAGGGTCGCCCCTTTGGTTTTCATATCCGCCATCAAATTTTCAATAAATCCGTCGATAGCCGTGGTAAGCGGAGGCGTGTATTTCCCTTCCACAAGAAGGTCATAAAAATGCGCGCGGGTGATGCCGGGATAATTCATCCCGCCTTCCAGAAGGTGGTTGAATATAGCTTTGCAATGCTCCGCGGCAGTTTCTCCGGGCAACTGCTTCAGGTCATCCCAGTCGAAAGCGTTATGCAGTGTCTGCTGCATATAGCGTTCGATCAGTACATCCTTACTGCGGAAGTAGTAATTGACGGCCGCGATATTCACACCAGCCTGTTCTGCGATCTGTCGGACCGTGGTGCCTTTGATGCCGAATTTTTCAATACATTCCACGGCTGCCGTGATGATTCTTTCTTCCGCTGATCCTGATCCCATTTAGCCAATCTCCTGACAACGGCATAATTTCATTGAAGTATCCCATAATTTTGCTGCCAGACCTGTGTTCCGGGCTTCACGGCTGCATTTCTTCGGTTTTTGGTTATACCAGTAACTTTCCCGGCTGTCTTGCTTGGACGGTTCGCAAGCCAGGTACAAAACAGTACGGGCAGGAACTTCCGGCTCTACACCGGCAGACCTGCGAAGCTTCCAAATGATCCGGGAAAGCGCCGGCTGGCCTTTGAAGGCGATCTCTGTGCGTACCAATCCCGGGTCAACGGCATAGGCATGGACAGAACTGTTTTTATTCTGTCGATTAAATTCCTGTGTAAACAGCACATTTGCCAGCTTTGACCGGCCGTACGCCTGGATGCCGATATAGAATTCCGGATTGAAGACCGTAGCCGGATTGATAGTCATATTGTAGTGGGAATCCGAGCTGATGGTGATCACCAGGCCGGAAGGCGAGCGGTTCAGCTCCGGCAGCAGGAGCCACGTCAACAGAAAGGGCGCCAGGTGGTTGACCGCCATCGTCTTTTCAATCCCGTCTGGAGTAAGGACCTTGGACTGCGAATATATTCCCGCGTTGTTGACAAGGATATCCAGGCAGGGATTTTCCTCTCGGGCTAATTTGGCGCGGATATCTTTGGCCAGCCTGCGAATCTGCTGTTGCGAACTCAGATCGGCCAGCAGGAAGGTCACCCGCGCGCCGGGACAGGCTTTTTGTATCTCCGCTTTCGCGTTACGGCAGCGGTCAGTATCACGACCGATTCCGATCACCTGCGCGCCGTGCAGGGCAAAGAGCTTCGCGGCAGCCAACCCGATGCCGGATGTTGCGCCGGTGACGACGGCTGTCTTACCGGCCAGGGCGGGTGTGTAGTCAAACATGGATTCCATAGACTCTCCAAATACATAAAACACCTGTTTGAAACAATCGCTTGACAAAGTATAAAGCAAGCCATAAAATAAAACAAGCGTTTGAATTGAACGTATGGTTTAAGTTGGAGGAGTCTGTGAAAAGTTATATTTTAATCAGCGGCGCCACCGGGGGACTCGGCAGTGCCATGGTGACCGAATTTGCCCGCCGTGGGTATGACCTGCTGCTTACCGATATTCGTGATGAAGTGACAGGGTTTGATGACTTCATTGGAAAAACTTTCAACATAGAAGCCCGGGGCATTCCCTGTGATCTGACCTCACCGCAGGCTCGCACGGATCTGTTGAACACCTTGAAGTCAGAAGGATTCCGTTTCCGCGGGTTGGTCAATGTGGCCGGATTGGATCATGAAGGCGCGTTCCTGGACCGGACACGTGACCAGATTTTACAACTGATCCACCTGAACATTGAAGCCACTGTTGACCTGATCCATGAAATCATCAACCTGCGCGATCCCGAAGCCCGGTTTATGCTGGTCAACGTGTGCAGCCTGGCGGCGGCCACCCCCA
>CAYQTY010000099.1:0-5401 GCA_964420535.1 uncultured Leptolinea sp.
GCCGGTGGTATGTCACGGGGCGTATGCCTTCGATCGCAAAGAGCGGACCATTCACCGCTACGTGGCTGCTGCCACCATTCTGGCGACCGGCGGGCTGGGGCGGATTTACCGCAACACCTCCAACCCGTCTGGCGCGCGCGGCGATGGCCTGGCGATGGCCAGCCGGGCAGGTGCGCGCATCGTCAACGCGGAGTACGTCCAGTTCCATCCCACAACCCTGGCCGTGCCGGGAGCCGAAGGCTTCCTGATCAGCGAGGCCGTGCGGGGCGAGGGCGCTGTGCTGCTTACCCCAGATGGGCGCGCTTTCATGGCTGAATACTCGCCAGAATGGAAAGACCTGGCCCCGCGTGACGTGGTGGCGCGCGCCATCCACCACCAGATGGAAACCTATGGGTACTCGCACGTGCTACTGTATATCGCTACTCATATGGAAGCAAACGCCATCCGCGCGCGCTTCCCCAACATCTACGCCCAGTGCATGCAGGTTGGGATCGACATGACCAGAGAGCCTATCCCGGTAGTCCCGGCGGCGCACTACTTCTGTGGCGGCGTGCTGGCGGATAAATGGGGCCAGTCCAGCATCCAGAACCTGTATGCGGTGGGTGAAATCAGCTGTACTGGGCTGCACGGCGCGAACCGCCTGGCCTCCACCTCGCTCCCGGAAGGGCTGGTGTGGGGCGATCGGGCGGCCCGGCACATTTCGAAGCGCCTGGAAACCACAAATGATCTTCCTCTCCCTGGTCGTGATGATATCCCACCCTGGGATGAAAGCGGGCTGGTGGCGGACGCCGATTCGGCCCTCATCCAGGGCGACATGCAGACCATCCAGAACATCATGTGGCACTATGTGGGGCTTGACCGCAGTGAAGAACGCCTGTCACGCGCCATCCGCGAACTGCGTCACCTGTGGAACGAGATCGAAACCTTCTACCGAACCACCCGCCTGAGTGACGGCCTGATCGGCCTGCGCAACTCGGTGGAAGTGGCGCTGATCATCGCGCAAGCCGCGCTGCACAACCGCCAGTCACGCGGCTGCCATTACCGCAAAGACGCGGTACAGGTGGAAGGCGACCGCCTAATCTAATTATTAGTATTTCTTCATATTTACAGCCAATTCATCCCAAGCCGGCGTTTCGATGCCGGCTTTTGCTTTGATCTGGCAGAAATCGTCATACAGCCGGTGCATTTCAGCCGGGGCTGACATCGCGTGGTCGCTGGCAGCCAGTTTCCCCAGCGGGGTGGCAGCCATCAACTTGATCATCCAGTAGGTTTTCGAGCGGTCGCGTTTAAGAAAACCGTCATCCTCCGGCGGCATGATCGGGTAACCGGCGGTTTTCACCATGGCATAGGCTTCCCCGATCGAATCCAGCAGACGGTTGAGGAATTTTTTGTCCCAGGCGATCTTCCGCAGGTCGCCATCGGCATAGAAACAGGCGAACACAATGGGGACAATGAACGCCGCGTGACATTTCAGCCAGGCATCCATATCCTCGCTGATCACAATGTTGTATTTTGTTCCGTTGAATGCCCCACGTATTTTCTTGTACAGGTCTTCATCTGGAGGCAGGCTGCCCAGCGTCATGGTTCCCGTCCCCATGTGGATGCTGACCACCCTGCCGGCTTGCCGACGCCCGCCGCTGGCCTGAAAGCCGAACGCCACGCGCTTCGCCACCGTGCTGTGCTGTTGGATGAATTCAACCGTTTCATTTGCCGTTGGATTATTCCCCACCAGCACAAAATCACGGCACCCGGTGCTGGCGGCGATCTCCGGCAGGATGCCGTCAAGCTGCTGGCGCTGGACGACCACAAAACACAGGTCGTACTCATCCATGGGATCGAGCCTGTCAACCAGCGCCGGGCGGTCTGTTGTGGTTTTCATTTGAACATAGTGACGGATGACCAGACCCTTTTCGCGCAGGTCAGCCAACCGGCTGCCGCGCGCCAACATGGTCACGTCATTGCCTCCCCTGACAAGCACATGGGCAAGAGTACTTCCAAGAACACCGGCGCCATAAACAAGGATCTTCATTTTTTATCCAGTTCTCCCAAAAAGGGGGGCTTATTTGTTATTGATTCGGTGCATTGGACCAAGTCAATCCTTATGAAATCTGGAAGAAGAAGTACAAATACTCTTTCACCGCTCTTCCGGCTCTGTCATTTTTAAAAGTAGGGATATCAATTCATCGCGTCTTTCTCCCCGCGGAGGTGACAGTTTGAACAATTCCACCATCCCTAATCCATCCAAAGCCAGACGGATCAGCGTGGATTTACCCCTGTCACCGAGGTCTTCATCCAGTTTTTTCTGCCAGCTTTCATACATATTGCGCATCGGGGCCAATAACTCCGGATTGCTCGCGGCAGCGGGTATCATAGCTGCGCTGATCGAGTCTGCCTCATCGGATTCACGGCAGACGGTGATATAAGCCCGCGTCCAACTGCCGTGCGGGTTGGGGTCATCCGCCTGCAACTGGCGCATGGCTTGATCCGCTGATTGGATCAGGTCATCCACCATCGCCATGATCAACGCATCTTTTGACGGGAAATGGTAGAGAAGGCCGCCTTTGCTGACCCCGGCTTCTTTTGCCACGGCATCCAGGGTCAGCGCGTTGCTGCCATCCCGCAGGACCACCCTGTTGGCAGCCTGCAGGATGGTTTTGCGGGTTCGGGTCGAATCAACCGGATTCATGCATTTCCTTCCCAAGATATTCTTTGATAGTCTTGCCATAAAGTGACAGGAAAATATTCCCGAATAACGCGGGGAATAGATCATTTATTATGCCATACAGGCGGGTGCTAACGCCGCCCATGATGTGACTTTCCTTCTTCTTCTCAAGTACGGCTGCCATATCTGCCGCCACTTTTTCAACAGGTGCGATGGCTGTGCCGATCGCGTCCCACAGCGCATAATACGGGCGTTCCGCTTCTGTGCGCGCCGGTTCCGGCGAGAAGAAAGTAACCGTCACCGGGATGTTTTCCAGCTTCAACTCACGGTTGATGGTTTCCACAAACGCGGCCAGTCCAGCCCGCGCGGCCACGTCTGCTGTGAAGTAAGGGAACGATAACCGGCCATTGCCGAAGCCGCCCACCAGAACGATCTGACCGCTTCCCTGCTGCTTCATCACAGGTAAAAATACGCGGGTCACCTGCATGGCAGCTATTAGATTGAGGTTGACGATCCGCGCGATCTCTTCCTGAGTGTGCTGAAGGAAGGGCTTGCGAAGGTCCATCCCGCCCACATCGATAACGGCATCAACCCGGTCGAAATGGTCCAGTGTCAGCTTGCACAGGGCGTCTAAGGATTCCGGCCTGGTCAGGTCAACCTGCGCGGTGATGTGGTCACCGGTAAGACGACCTGATAACCTGTCCAACGCTTCCTGGTTGCGCCCGGCCAGCACCAGTTTGCATCCGGCAGTGTGTAGTTTTTCCGCCATCGCGCCACCCAGTCCGCCGCTGGCCCCAATTACAACAACAATTTTTTGAGAGAGTGAGTTAGTTTTCATGTGGTTACTATACCGTCCAGACGGTATAGTGTCAATACCTGAAATTCCAGATTTTCGTGCAGACCCGCTTTTCTTTCACAATTCTTATACAAAATGGGACATATTACCGCCCCCGTCATGGAAATCACGCTTCATATATGTGTATAATCCATTCAGATAATTTCTAACGGTATACTCACCCGTTTTATTTCTGAAAGAGGATTCTGATGACCGAATACGATCTGGTAGTCATTGGCGCCGGCCCCGGCGGATACGTCAGCGCGATCCGCGCCTCACAGCTCGGATTGAAAACAGCCATCGTAGATAAACAATGGATAGGCGGCGTGTGCCTGAACATCGGCTGTATCCCCTCCAAAGCATTGCTAAAGAACGCCGAACTCGCCCACACACTGCGCCACCGCGCCAAAGATTTCGGCATATCCTTTGACAACCTGCAGCTTGATTTCAGCGCGGCGGTCAAACGCTCCAGGCAGGTATCAGACCGCCTGACCAAAGGCGTCGGATTCCTGATGAAGAAGAACAACATCGACGTCTACATGGGCGCCGCAATGTTGAAGAACAAGAATACCGTGCAGGTGACCGCCAGTGACGGCGCCGTGCAGGAACTGGCCGCGAAGAACATTATCATTGCCACCGGTTCCTACCCCACCCCCATTCCTGGCGTGGCCATGGACGGCAAAAAGATCGTCTCGTATAAGGAAGCCATCCTGCAGGAAAACCTGCCCGCGTCAGTGGTCGTCATCGGCGGCGGGGCTATCGGCCTCGAATTTTCCACCGTGTGGAATTCCTTCGGCAGCAAAGTGACCATCGTCGAAATGCTGCCACATATTGCCCCGCTCGAAGATGAAGAAGTCAGCATTGAGCTGGAAAAAGCTTTCAAGAAAGCCGGCATTGAGGTTCTTACCGGGCATAAAGTTCTGTCCGTGGAACCCACCGATAATGGCGTCAGAGTGAAAGTTTCCGGCGCTGATGGCGAAAAAGTCATCGAAGCCGAACAGGCGCTGGTCGCCATCGGGTTCAAACCCAACACGGCCAATCTGGGACTGGAAACGGTTGGCGTCAAACTGACCGAACGCGGTCACATTGCCATCGATGACGGCATGGCCACGAACGTACCCGGTATTTGTGCCATCGGCGACGTCACAGGCAAATTCCTGCTGGCGCATGTTGCCTCCGCCCAGGGCATGGTCGCGGCTGAGACCATCGCCGGGCATGAAACGGTTCAACTGGATTACCGCATGATGCCGCGCGCTACTTACACCCAGCCACAGGTGGCTTCCTTTGGTTTGACTGAAGCCCAGGCACGTGAAGCCGGTTATGAAATCAAGGTTGGGCGCTTCCCCTTCCAGCCCAATGGTAAAGCGCTTGGCCTGGGCGATTACGCCGGGTTTGTGAAGATCATCGCAGATGCAAAATACGGTGAGATCCTCGGGGCGCACATGATCGGCCCTGAAGTCTCTGAATTGCTGCCGGAATTAACCCTGGCGCAGCGCTTTGAGCTGACAGCCGAAGACGTCGCGCATAACGTGCACGCCCATCCTACACTAAGCGAGGTACTGATGGAAGCCGCCCATGGTGTAAGCGGTTCACCCATTCACATATAACGTATGTTTCAGAATATTGTCAAAGTTCTGGGGGGAGATCCCCACAAAAAAGAAGTCCAGAAGATGGGACCCATCCTCGACCGTATTAACGCGCTTGAGGATGAATATGAGAAATTAAGTGACGACGCCCTGCGGGGCAAGACGGATGAATTCCGCGCGCGCCTGACCAAAGGCGAAACGCTGGATGACCTGCTCCCCGAAGCCTTCGCGGCCGTTCGGGAAGCCGGCAAGCGCACCATTGGTCTGCGTCACTATGACGTTCAAATGATCGGCGGCATCACCCTGCCCAACCCCGCC
>CAYQTY010000099.1:5411-10535 GCA_964420535.1 uncultured Leptolinea sp.
CGAAATGCGCACCGGTGAAGGCAAAACCCTGGTTGCCACCCTGCCCCTGTATCTCAACGCGCTCACCGGCCGCGGTGTGCACCTGGTGACCGTCAACGATTACCTCGCCCGCCGTGACGCCCGCTGGATGGCGCCCGTTTACCAGGCACTCGGATTGACCGTCAGCGTGCTGCAGATGGCCGCCCGCACTGAGAATGGCAAGTACGCCTTCCTCGTGGATCTCTCAAAAACCTCCCCGCACGAAGACCAACACCAGCTTCAGATGGTCACCCGCGCGGAAGCCTACAAAGCCGATATCACCTACGGCACGAACAGCGAGTTTGGCTTTGACTATCTGCGCGACAATCTGACCATGTCACTGGCGGAACGCGTTCAGCGCGGCCATTACTACGCCATCGTCGATGAGGTTGACAACATCCTTATTGATGAAGCCCGTACCCCGTTGATCATCAGCGGGCCGGCTGCCGACCAGGCGGAATGGTACATCCGTATGGCGCAGGTGGTGCGTCAACTTCAACCCGAAGACTACGACATTAACGAGAAAGACCGCACCGTTTCACTGACCGAGATCGGCGAATCGCATGTGGAAGAACTACTCGGCGAAACCCTGCGTGATCCCGACCGCCCGGAAGATATCACCCCTGAACAGGCACAGAAGTTGGGTTACCTCGAACAGGCATTGCGCGCCCAGCACCTGTTCAAACGCAACAAGGATTACCTTGTTCAGGCCAGCAGAGTGGTGATTATTGATGAGTTCACCGGGCGCCTGATGCCCGGACGCCGCTGGTCTGATGGTTTACACCAGGCTGTGGAAGCCAAAGAAGGCGTCAAGGTGGAGGCGGAAAACGTCACCTACGCCACCATCACCCTGCAGAACTACTTCCGCATGTATGAAAAGCTGGCCGGTATGACCGGTACCGCGCTGACAGAATCGGAAGAGTTTTACAAGATCTACAAACTCGACGTGCTACCCATCCCCACCAACCTGGAATATCAGGCCACCAAAGCCAATTCCGCGCTGGAAGAGGTTAACACCAGGGATGATGACGGGTACAAAGTCACCTACTTCTCACGCCGGGAAGATACCGAGAAGAAACCGGTCTACTGGCGCAGGAAAGACTACCCCGATGTGGTCTACCGCACAGAAGAAGCCAAGCTGCGCGCCATCTCGCTTGAGATCATTGAAAGAAATGTTAAAGGCCAGCCTATTCTGGTCGGCACCACATCCGTCGAACACAGTGACCGCCTGGGCGACCGCCTGCGCGCGGAACCCGTGCGCACCCTGCTGCAAGCGTTGATGATCCGCCAGGTCTGGCTGGAAAAGAACAACCGAAAAGATGATGAACGCTCCATACCCGAGCTGGAATTCCTGAACACTCCCATTGACCAGTTGAAGACCCCCGAGCTGCGCCAGTTCGCGCGCGGGCTGGACCTCTCGATCAACCTGGAAGAACCTGAAAACCTTGACCGGTTGATCGGTTACCTTGGTTTAAAGGAAGAGCAAAAACCGCGCTTGATCAGTGTTCTTCAAGCCGGCATTCCGCTTTCCGTGTTGAATGCCCGCAAGCATGATGAAGAGTCGCAGATCATTGCCAAAGCCGGCGCGTTCGGCGCGGTGACCATCGCCACCAACATGGCCGGCCGCGGCGTTGACATCAAGCTTGGAGGCGAGCTGCCCGAAGATATGCTGGCTGACGTCAACCACGTGCTTGAAAAGAGTGGTTCAGATCCGTACGGCATCAACAATGAAGAACGCCGCAAACAGTTGCTGAAACTTCCGGCGGATGCGTATGGATTAAAAGAAGAATCCGTCAAAGCCTTCCTGCAGTATATGGACGATATGGAGCGGGTGCGCGAACTTGGCGGCCTGCACGTGGTCGGTTCTGAGCGGCATGAAGCCCGCCGTATTGACAACCAGCTTCGCGGCCGCGCCGCCCGCCAGGGCGACCCAGGTTCCTCACGCTTTTATCTCTCCCTGAACGACGAACTCATGCGCCTGTTCGGCGGCCCGAATGTTGAAAACCTGCTGAAACGCCTGAACATTGACGAAAGCCTGCCGATTGAAAGCGGTATGGTCGGCCGCATGGTTGAACAGTCACAGGAACGTGTGGAAGGCGCCAATTTTGACGTCCGCAAGCACCTGCTGGAATATGATGATGTATTGAACACCCAGCGCAAGCGCATATACTCACAGCGCGACATGGTCTTTACCAAGGAAGACTTGAGCGGTGATGTGATGGACATGCTGCACTCAGAGCTGCAGATCCGCATCCCGCAAGGCTTAAAAGATGAAGAAGGCCCCTGGCGTTTACTGGCATACCTTGAAGAGATCCAGCCGCCGCTGAAGTATGACGACATCAGCTATCCGTCCTTCACATTCCGGCTGCTGCTGAACGAGATCCGCAGCCAGCTTCCATCCGGAGATTTCTCGCTGGATACGGTCAAAGATGTTCTGGTGGATATCGCTACCCGTTCTTTGACCGCGGAAAACGATCACCTGCTGCGCAATCTAAACAATCTGCTGACTTCCACCGGCGACACGATGGATACCCAGATCGAAGAACGCTACGATACGCTGGATACCTACTTCGAAGGGATTGGTGATGTGGAAGAAGGCATGCCCGCGCGCCGTCCACAGGAACTGCTGGACGAACTCGCCGGACTGGTACGCGTGCCATTGCGCCTGGGAAATGACCAGTTGCGCCGCCTGCCGGAAGGTGATATAGACCTGAAAGATACCCTGCGAAAACAGATCGAAACCACGATGCTGGCCATCACCGCCACGCGTGTGCTGGGCGGTTTGCGCCGGCGTCTGCCGGAAGCCGCGGATATGCGCCTGTCCATCTCACCGGATTCCAACTGGTCCGGGGTGGCGGATGAGATATATGCCAAAACATCCGAAATCCTCGAACAGCGCAAAGACCGCCTGTTTGGATCCGGCGCCCAGGTACCTCGGGATATTGAAGCCGTGCTGGAGCGCAGCGGCGGCGCCGAACTGAGTGACGCGTTCCTGGTTAATGCCCTTATGGCCATTTCACAGGGCAGCCGTACTGTGTTTGACAAGAAAACCCACCGCCAGGTCCGCCAGGCGACAAACCGGCTGAATTACATCTATTTTGCCGCCCAGCTGGTGGGTTCGATTCCGTCAGACCAGATGACGGAAACCGTGCTTGAACACCTGGAGGGAGCGACTGTCGCCCTGCGCACCGCCATGGGACAGGCCGAATGGGAACGTCTGCAGCAAAACAACGTGGTTCTGTCACAGGTGGATGTCAACGTGCAGGCAAAGATTTCTCAGGCCGTCGGCAAGGATACATATGCCTCTGCCGCCAATACCCCCCTCGCCGAACAGGATCCTGAGTTTAAAACGGATGCCGGCGAGGTGATCGGCGCCAAAGTGCAGACTGAGATCTACCGCCATATCCTGCTGAGCGTCATTTCCGACCTGTGGGTGGAATACCTGACCAAGGTTGAGGCGCTACGCGTCTCCATCGGGTTGGAGGCTTACGCCCAGCGCGACCCGCTCATCCAGTACAAGAGCAAGGCCTCTGAGATGTTCACCGGCCTGTTGGGTGACATCCGCATGGGTGTGATCAGCCGCATGTTCACGTACCAACCGCGCCGGGCTGCCACCACCACCGGCGAAGGCGGTGAGGCTGATGCGCCTCTGCCCTCTGAGACGGATGAAGGTTCGGCGGAAAAGAAGAAACGCCGCCGGCATTAATTGTGTAAAGAACCAGACCCTGAGGGATTCAACAACTCTCAGGGTCCTTTTTTTTGCACTTCCTGCGGTTAAATTTTTGTAATATCCAAAACAACACTATAAGAATCGGAAAAAATTAGTAGAATAAAACCTATTGAGAAATGGAGCTTCTTAACATCTCTATTTTCTAGAGATAAACATCAGGGAGGAAAAATGGGAAATTCATATGCCATCCAGAAGAATATTACCTGCGAAAATTGTAGAGCAAGTATAAGCTTTGATGTCTGGCAGATTGTAGACGCCGAAGAGCGGCCAGACCTCATGGAAAAAATAAAGAATGGAATATTGCATGATGCATATTGTCCACAATGCAATAAATTGATCATCCAAATTGACAGTCCGCTTCTGGTATATCGAAGATATGATGATCCTGTTTTTTTATTTTCAAAATCTGAAGAAACAACGGATAGACAGGATAATGAAATTCTTCAATATTTATTAAAAAGACTTCAGGGAACTCTTGGTCCGAATTTTCCCAAAGGATGGATAGATCAATTTCCACCTCCTCTACCGTCACGAACTGTTTTGTCAATATACCTCCGGGAAGGTGGACAGGCTGCAGTTTTGGCATTAATGCAATATCAAAAACAAAACATCGAAACGACAAAAAAATTAGCTGGAACAATTTCTGCATTTATGAATGCAAAGTCGATTAGAGAATTAAAAACCGTACTAAATGAAAATTTTACAGAGCTAACAAGTTTCAGGGCTATTGGAGTTATCAACGAAGTTATTGAGAGTAGGCCTTCAGACAAGTTTAAGAAAACTGTAATTACGAGAAAACATTTATTAATTCGATACAGAGAAATCGGGTTACAAAATGCCTTGAAAGAGCTCGATGAACAGATAGTAAATAATCCAGAAGAGAAATCAGGGAGTGGCAATTTCTTTTCCAACCTGCTCAATTCTTTTTCGAATTCCGATCAGAATAAGAATAAAAACATATCGCAACCTCCTGGAGCCATTTCCAACCCAAAAAGAAATAATGATTCATCATCTGCGGCTGGCGAAGAAAACCGCGTGAGTAATCCGAGATTAGGTTATCAACAAAATTCTGAAAAATTATTACCTATATTAAAAGAAAAGAATACTACCGCGCCAGTTTCCGAGCGGTTGTCAGATGAACAGCTACTAAGAATTGCTTATCGATTAGTAGGAGATTACAAATCAGCCGGAGAAGATCCGAACTTACCAATCACCAAAATGATTTTTTCAAGATTTGACATTGATAGCCGGGAAGGATATGCATTTCAAGAGGATTATGGATCCAAATTAAGGATGGACCTGGTCGGTTATGAATCCATTCAAATTTATCCTGTTGATATGTTTGTTTCGCCACAAGATGGAAGCCCGGCAGCCAG
>CAYQTY010000100.1:0-10470 GCA_964420535.1 uncultured Leptolinea sp.
GAATATGATGCTTATTGCGATGTTGAGGACTTTTCGATCTTTCGGAACTCCATGTAAGAGTACACCATGGTGATCAGTGAACCGCCGATGGCGGTGATCAGCAGCACAAAGATCGACGCATCCGGGACGAACACACACAGGGTGGTCAATATCCCCGAAGCGATGAACAACTGTCCGCCAAGCTCGTGTGTCTTATCCCATACGGTGTCATTGGCCAGTGCCCAGGGCGTTTTGAAGCCGATGAAGTAATTCCGTTTAGCTTTGCGCAGAACCATTCCGGATGCGATGAAAAGTAATCCGAAGCCTGGTGCCATCAGCCCTGTCATGGAGAATTTCAAACCGGTGTTCCAGGCAAGGGTTAACCCCTGAATGTAAAACATGAACCCGGCAAAGGCAGCGATAAAAATGTTGTATTCCCGGCGGAACTTCTCAACATTGGTTCTTAGCGGATCGATCATTGGCATCACAGCGATCATGGCTGACAACGCCATTGTCAACAGGGGCAGAAAGTACAAAGCCATGAACACGCTTCCGTAACCATCCGCCTCCCCCGCGGCATTCCAGTGAGTTGCCAATGCGTCACCCATGCTGCCGCTCAGTAAGTATCCGGCCCCCATCATCAACACTCCGGCGATCATAATGACAATAATCAAAGTACGAGTTTTCATTCTTTCCTTTTACATTTCCGTTTTATTTCGTGGTTGACTGCCCGGGCACACTATTGGATTGCGACAACGCGACCATCCCGCTGATACCGCCCAGGTTCATCGATTCCACTGCACTGCTCGGCACGATCACCAGCGCGCCCTTTTCTTTCAGACCTTCAAACAGCATGTTCATGGCGCGCAAATGAAGAGCCGTCGGATTGTTAATATACGCTTCCGATGCTTCGGCAAAGCTGGCCGCGATTTGCTTTTCTGACTCGCCCAGGATCACACGTGCCTGGCGTTCCCGTTCAGCCTGTGCCTGACGGCTCATAGAGTCCTCCAGATCCTGCGGAATGATCACATCGCGGATCTCAACGGACTGCACCGATATACCCCATGGAGTGGTCCGCTCATCGATGATATGCTGCAGGTCTGAATCCATTTTAGACCGGCCAACCAGAATATCAGCCAGAGCCATCTGTCCGATGATCTCGCGCAGCGCGGTCTGTGCTGCCCAGGCGATAGCCGCGCGATAGTCAGCCACCTCCAGGGAAGCTTTTTCAGCATCCCATACCATCCAAAACAAAACGGCATCTACGTCGACAGGAACGGTATCTTTCGTTAGAGTCTTTTCCGCCGCGAATGGGGTGACCATCACGCGTTGGTCAATCCAGTTGACTACATTGTCAACAACCGGGATGATCCAGAACACACCGGGGCCGCGGAGTCCGTAAAACTTGCCAAACCGCAGGATCACGGCTTTTTCCCACTGGTTGGATACTTTCAGTGAGAACATAATGTATGTGCCTATCAGCGCCAACGCGGTAACAAATAATCCGGTGATCATGTCGCTGACACCGTTGGTGTCCATGATGATTGCGCCCAGGATACCTATGATCAAACAGACGGCAAAAATTGCACTGGCGATCCCGTTGATATGTTGGTTGTCAATCTTTTCTTTCTTTTCAATACCGACCGAAATTTCATTTCGATTAGTGATCTCTGAATTATTCTGTTTAGTGTTTTTCATCTTTTTCCTCTTTCTCCTCTATGTTTACCGAACCGTTCTGTATCCGATCCAGTGCTTCCATTACTTCTTCCCGTGAATAACCACGGCGTTTGATTTCATTGATCATGTCAATCAACAGACTCTCCAATGCAGCTTCTTTTAAAACATGCCGGGATTCTGATGATGGTTTCTTCCAAATATAGGTTCCACGCCCGCGCTGGGTCGAAATGATCCGGGATTCGTCTAACAGCCGGTATGCCCGGGCCACTGTATTAAAATTGATACTTAATTCAGTCGCCATTTCGCGGACAGTTGGAAGTTGATCGCCTTCTATCAATATTCCGCTTCCTACCAAATCTTCAATCTGGCGTGCGATCTGCAAGTAAATCGGCTCGTCTGACCCGAACTCCACCTGTACCCGACCGGAAACTTTATCCAATAGGTTGCTCCTCGAAATTTATTGTATCATTGTATCAATGTAGTATTGTATATAGTTTTTGCTGTTTGTCAAGAGCACCAGGCATAGCGCCATAAAAAGTGCTGCCTGTACGGTTGTTGAAAAAAAACCAATACCCCCGGAATGCCAGGCTGGTAATAAAGCCAGTGTGTTAACACTGATTTTAGGTTTATTTACTGACAATTTACTGCTAACTGGTAATAATCAAAATAGGTGATAAGTATTTAGCTCCCGTTTTAGTATTTGATCCGGCACTCTACCATTTCTTTCAAGCATCCGGATATTTTTGTTTCCCAATTCTAAAATGGTAAAAATTTATTTAATGGCATGGAGATGGTATGCTCAATTATTTTCGTAATTTGAAAATCACAACTAAATTATTACTGGCTACCGCAATACCCATATTATTGATTTCGCTCTTATTGGGCAGCCAGTCATTTTACAATCTGAACCAGATGACATACATGATCAATGAAATTGTCAATCAGCGGGTTCCTTCTTTGACAAATCTTGCCCTGCTTGACCAGGTCACATCGCAAATGATCCTTGATCAACAGAACGTAATCATGGCTATGACAGATTCTAGAATGGATATGGCTTCATCACGCCAGGCGGTTGAAAAGGATTTGAATGAGATAAATACGACACTGGATACGTTGGATGGGTTGGCAAATGCATTCAATGATCAGGACCTATTGAGAAAATCCAATGATGTCCGGCAGGTTGCGGCAGAGTATAAGCAGCTGTTTTCAGAGTCAACTCAAAAGATGGATGAAATGAATTCCCTGACAGCCGTTATGGAAGAGAGCGGGGATAAAGTTGTTTCATTGACAAATTTATATTTCAAAGATTATTCCAATAAAGATGACACAAATTCCAAATTCTCTATTCCGATCCTGGTTGACATTCTAAATAAAACCACCGCGGTTCAATCGAATCAGATCAAATATATGCTATATCAGAATGAAGACAACTGGACGAATGTAGTAAAAGGACTTGATGAACTGATCATCTCGCTGAATGAATTAAAACGCGTTACCGAAATTGAAACTGATCTTGCTCGAATCAAAGAAATGCGTAAGGCTACAGAAGATTACACCAAAGCGGCTAATGATTGGAACTCCAAGAGTAATGAACTTGCGGCATCCATTGAGCAAATGGGCACTCTGGGTGTAAAAGTTCAAGAGACCGCACGCCTGGCAGAGAAAGTCGGTTGGGCGGCAACAGAGGCCAGCAAAGAAAAATCCGGGAAGATATCAGAACAATCCACTGTAAATAATCTTCTCAGTGTTTTTATTTGTATATTAATTGGCGCTGTTCTGGGAACCGTCTTGCCGAGAAGGATCATCCGTCCGATAAACAAAATTCAATACGCGGCCAATATGATCGCAGATGGCGATATTGACCAGGATATCACTGTGGAAAGTAAAGATGAAATTGGTAATTTGTCCGCTTCTTTCCAAAAGATGATTGGGTATATGAAAGATATTGCCGCCTCTGCCATGTCGATTTCCAACGGTGACTTGACCGTAGAAATCCAGCCGCGCTCAGAAAAAGACCTGCTGGGCAACTCATTAAAGGAAATGGTGACATCCCTTCGATCTGCCGTGGGGCTTGTGGCAACTTGTGCCGCGGATCTAAATTCTTCTTCCGAAAAGCTATCCGAATCGGCCACGCAGGCATCAGGGGCGACACAGCAGATCAGCATGACGGTGCAGCAGGTGGCAGTGGGGACGTCACAGCAGGCAGAATACTCCACGCGGACGTCAGAGCTGGTGGAAAAGATGGCAGGCACCATCCGGAATGTGGAACGCGGAGCGAAAGACCAGGGAACAGCGGCGGCGAAAGCGGCAGAACTGACGGCTTCGCTGAGCGAAGCGATCCAGCAGGTGGAAGGGAACGCGCGTGCGGTAACGGTGGGGTCAAACCAGGCATCGGAAGCGGCGCAGAGCGGAACGGGGATCGTGGAATCGACGATAGAGGGGATGAACCGGATCCAGATGAAGGTGGGGGTATCGGCAGAAAAGGTGAGAGAGATGGGGAACCGGTCAAAGCAGATCGGGGCGATCGTAGAGACAATCGATGATATCGCGTCACAGACGAACCTGCTGGCGTTGAACGCGGCAATCGAAGCGGCGCGGGCGGGGGAACACGGCAAAGGGTTTGCGGTGGTGGCGGATGAAGTGAGAAAACTGGCAGAGCGGTCAAGTGTGGCGACGAAAGAGATCGGCCAGTTGATCAAGGGGATCCAGCAAACAGTGGACGAGGCGGTAAAGGCGATGAACGAGGGGGCGAGCGAGGTACAGGGGGGAGTGGAACTGGCGAATGAATCAGGGAAGGCGTTGGGAAACATCCTGAGAGCAGCGGAAGCGGTGCAAGCGCAGGCCAGTGAGGCGACGGAAGCGGCGTTGAGGATGAACAAATTCTCAGAAGAGCTGGTGAGGTCAGTGGACGAGGTGGCGAAGATCGCGGAAGTGAACTCAATGGCGTCGGATGAGATGAAGATGGACTCAGACGAAGTGACGCGGGCGATCGAGAACATCGCGAGCGTGAGTGAAGAGAACAGTGCGGCGATCGAGGAAGTGAGCGCGTCGACAGAAGAGATGAGCGCGCAGGTGGAAGATGTGACAGGTTCAGCGAAGCGGCTGGCAGAAACGGCCGGACAACTGATCGCCATGGTCTCACGTTTCAAACTCGAAAACTAATTTTCAGATACGAAAAAACAGGAAGGTGTTCTTTTGAACAGCTTCCTGTTTTTTTTATTTATCAGAAATTTATGCCGGTTTATAGATAGTTAATGCGATTTTTTGTACCATATAGTCAATGCAGCTTAGTAGCTGACATAATGCTGTCACTGTTGCCTTCAGCGGAAATATTTCTGTTAATTGATGTCGAACTAAAATTCTATATCTCTTACTTTGTTCATCTACTCAAATTTCACCACACTTCAATGTCCAAGGAGAATCAATGAAGCTATCCTTTAGAGACTTGAAATTGTCCAACCGGTTGATGCTCACTTCAGTAATTCCTGTATTACTGATCTCCTTGATCCTGGGTGGTTTGGGCTTTTTCAACAACAACCAGTTATCCGGAATCATCCAGGAAATCGTTAATAATCGTGTGCCTGTGTTGACCGGTCTCTCTACACTGGAGAAAACCACGTCACAATTGATCATTGACCAGGGGACGATGATCTCTGCCGTTACCGATTCCCGCCTTGATCTGGCATCCAGCCAGGAACTGGTTCAGGGTGACATAAATTTGCTCTTATCAACACTGGATGAATTGGAAACAATTGCCAAAAAGAATAATGAAGACGATATTCTCGAAAAGACAGAAACGATAAAACAGGACCTGGATCAATATAAAGCCCTGTATGATGTTGTTCTGGTTAAGATCGAAGAACAAAATTCAGCTTCTTCCACCATGCAAACCTATGGCAACCTGGTAATCAATCTAACCAATACCTTCATGAAGGAAGCTGTGATGAAGGATGATCAGGTATCTGTTCCGGTTCTGGTTGATGTACTGAAAAACACAAGTTCGTCGCAGGTCAATCAAAGCAGATATATGTTAACCCGCGATCCAAAACACTGGACAGAAGCAGAAAATCTAATAAATAAAATTCTACCGGCGCTCGATGACCTGGCAAAGAATATAGAAGATTTAAATAGCCAGCGGCGAATAAATGACATCAAGAAATCCACAACAGCATATTATGAAGCAGCAAAAAAATGGAATACAAGTAATGGGGAACTTCTGGCAAATGTGGAAAAAATGGGCCAGCTCGGTGCCAGTGTAAAGCAAAAGGTCAGTCAGGCGGAAGAAACCGGCTGGACGCTTACAGAAAAAAGTAAAGAACGTTCTGATACCATCATAAAGCAGGCTATTGTACTGAATGTAATCTCCATTCTTATCGCGATGCTGGTGGGAGTTCTTCTCGGGGTATTTCTTCCGCGCGCGATAGTCAGGCCTATCAAGATCATTGAAAAGGCATCGCACAGTATTGCTGTAGGCGATATCGATCAGACAATCGACATAGATAGCCGGGATGAAATTGGAAACATGGCCCGATCATTTAAGGATATGATCACGTATCTGGATGAAATGGCCGCGACAGTAGTCTCAATCGCAAAAGGTGACTTGACCGTAGAAATCCAGCCGCGCTCAGAAAAAGACCTGCTGGGCAACTCATTAAAGGAAATGGTGACATCCCTTCGATCTGCCGTGGGGCTTGTGGCAACTTGTGCCGCGGATCTAAATTCTTCTTCCGAAAAGCTATCCGAATCGGCCACGCAGGCATCAGGGGCGACACAGCAGATCAGCATGACGGTGCAGCAGGTGGCAGTGGGGACGTCACAGCAGGCAGAATACTCCACGCGGACGTCAG
Organism: uncultured Leptolinea sp.; assembly: GCA_964420535.1. Lineage (GTDB taxonomy): Bacteria > Chloroflexota > Anaerolineae > Anaerolineales > Anaerolineaceae > Leptolinea. The sequence continues at coordinate 6,504 of CAYQTY010000100.1, forward strand.
AGCTGGTGGAAAAGATGGCAGGCACCATCCGGAATGTGGAACGCGGAGCGAAAGACCAGGGAACAGCGGCGGCGAAAGCGGCAGAACTGACGGCTTCGCTGAGCGAAGCGATCCAGCAGGTGGAAGGGAACGCGCGTGCGGTAACGGTGGGGTCAAACCAGGCATCGGAAGCGGCGCAGAGCGGAACGGGGATCGTGGAATCGACGATAGAGGGGATGAACCGGATCCAGATGAAGGTGGGGGTATCGGCAGAAAAGGTGAGAGAGATGGGGAACCGGTCAAAGCAGATCGGGGCGATCGTAGAGACAATCGATGATATCGCGTCACAGACGAACCTGCTGGCGTTGAACGCGGCAATCGAAGCGGCGCGGGCGGGGGAACACGGCAAAGGGTTTGCGGTGGTGGCGGATGAAGTGAGAAAACTGGCAGAGCGGTCAAGTGTGGCGACGAAAGAGATCGGCCAGTTGATCAAGGGGATCCAGCAAACAGTGGACGAGGCGGTAAAGGCGATGAACGAGGGGGCGAGCGAGGTACAGGGGGGAGTGGAACTGGCGAATGAATCAGGGAAGGCGTTGGGAAACATCCTGAGAGCAGCGGAAGCGGTGCAAGCGCAGGCCAGTGAGGCGACGGAAGCGGCGTTGAGGATGAACAAATTCTCAGAAGAGCTGGTGAGGTCAGTGGACGAGGTGGCGAAGATCGCGGAAGTGAACTCAATGGCGTCGGATGAGATGAAGATGGACTCAGACGAAGTGACGCGGGCGATCGAGAACATCGCGAGCGTGAGTGAAGAGAACAGTGCGGCGATCGAGGAAGTGAGCGCGTCGACAGAAGAGATGAGCGCGCAGGTGGAAGATGTGACAGGTTCGGCGAAGCGGCTGGCAGAAACGGCCGGACAACTGATCGCCATGGTCGCCCAGTTTAAATTGGAATAACGTATCAACTAAAAAGGTTACGAACAATATAGCCGCCCGTTTCGGGCGGCTATAGTTTATTTTCTAATAGCGGTGACGACTAGATTTCCACTGGTTTTACTGTCAAATGGCGTATTGGAAAGTGCCCCAAACAGCTGGATCCGGCAAAACCCCGCGTTTTCAAGACTTCGCACAAGAATATCCCGGGTAACTGGAAAGAGCCTGGTTTCCATGACCGATTGTTTCCATTGACCTTCCGGTGAGCGTTTCAATGTAAGAATATTAAATTGAATATGGCCATCCGGGAGAAAATCATAAAACCGCAGATAAATTTTCTCTCCATGCGCGTCAGAGTAAGATTGCGGTTCCATCCAGCGTTCTTTTCCGGTTAAAACGCTGTCAAAGTTGCGGTTTTGAAGAATTAACAAACCGCCCTGCCGCAGACAGAATTGAAAATCACTCAAAGCTTCCTGTAACCTGGTTTCATTTTCAACATGGGGTAAAGAGTTTCCCAGGCAGAGAACAACGTCAAAAGGCAGTCCCTTGCCTGATGGAACAGGTTTTATTCGATTGGCAACTTCTCCAAAGGCAGCCGTGGTGAAATAAACATCCACACCGGCAGCAGCCGCGTTTTTCTTCGCGATATTGATCATCCCTTCACTGATATCAACACCACTGGCAATATATCCCTTTTGTGCCAGCGCGATGGCATGCATACCTGTGCTGGTGGCTGTATCCAGAATCCGGGTTGACCCAACGGGCCGGTCCACTGTTGAATTGATCTGTTCCTCCAGGAAAGGAAGTTCGAATGCCAATCGGCCCGGCCAGTTGACGAAATGGTCATATTCTTCACTGAACGTATCGTACATATTTCTCCTGTATTTTTCGCTGATCTCTAATTATTATTACATTATTCCTGGTCCATTACATCAAACCGTATAAAATTTAGATATGACATTATTCGCGGATGTTTTCCATGGGACCATATCGGGATACTGGATTGTGCCCTTATCTCCGGTTGACGAGGAACGAATCCAGGATTTTCTGGTGGAATGTGAAGATTACCAATTGATGGAATCCGGGCGTTCTGTTCAGCCGGGAGATGCCCTGGACTTTCTGTTTGACCTTCCACCCAAGAAATCTCTGGATGACAAATTCACTTTCGCGGTTGAACAGAATTCCCGGATTGTCGCCATATTGGATTTGATGAGGGATTACAGGGACAGTACCTCCTGGTGGATCGGTTTACTGTTACTATCCCCTTCCATGAGGGGGAAAGGGCTTGGCAGTAAGATCGTGCAATACCTGGTTAAAAATCTTTCCGCTCTCGGTGTCCATCAGATCCAGTTGGCCGTGCTGGAAGAAAATTCCGCAGGTTATGCTTTCTGGCAAAAAATGGGATTTCAGCAAATTGAAATTATTCATGGCAGGCGGCACGGAAATAAAATCCACAACCTGCTGGTAATGGCCCGAAGACTGAAATGATCCGTCTGCTCTCAGTTGCTTGTTGCAAAGCCCTTTAATTAATGGTATTATCTTTACCAGTTGACATTACTATGTCTTTTTAGACGAAATCGCTCCACCCGGAGGGATTTTTCGCATTAATGCGTAGTTGATGGTTCAGTACATCAGGGGAAATTCCCGGGCAATAAACCACATCATGATGCAAGGAAGGTAAAATGCCAACCTCATTCCTGACCCGTGAAGGTTATCAGAAACTTCAGGAAGAGCTTGACTTCCTCCGTACAGTCAAACGGCAGGAAATAGCGAACCGCTTACATGAAGCCATGGAAGGCGGTGAATTAATTGAAAACGCCGAATACGAAGCCGCCAAGAATGAGCAGGCTTTTGTGGAAGGCCGTATCAAAGACCTTGACGTGCTTCTGGCCACAGCCCGTGTGATTGACGAAGATGCTGTGGCGGCTGATACTATCCAGGTGGGGACGACTGTCACCATTCAGGAGGAAGGCGGCCCGGCTGAGGTTTATACCATCGTAGGTGCTGCTGAATCCGATCCTTCCCACGGCAAGGTTTCCAACGAATCACCGCTGGGTAAAGCGTTGATCAACCGGAAAGCGGGTGAAACAGTATCTGTGGAAGCTCCGGATGGAGCGTTTTCGGTTGCCATTATTAAGGTGGAGTGATCCACGGGGAAAACAAAACCCCGCCCGCGTTTTCAGGGGCGGGTTTTTTTATGTCTGAGAGGTAATACCAAATGGAATTGAACGAACTTGAAAAAGTACGACTTGAAAAAGCCCTGCGCATGCGTGAGAATGGACGCGACCCGTACCCCACTCGCGCTAACGTTACAGCCAACATCGATGAAGCCATTTCCGCCTTCACCGCCGATGAAACGGTTGACCACATTTTCACCCTGGGCGGCCGTATCCGGGCTACCCGTCCGATGGGTAAGATCATTTTCGCGCACATCGAAGACGGTTTCGGCCGCATCCAGCTCTTCTTCCGGGTGAACACCCTGGGTGAAGAGAGCATGAAGATGTTCCTCGATGAATTCGACCTGGGTGACTTTATCCAGGCCACCGGCAAACTTTTCCGCACCCGGACCGGCGAGATCACCGTGGAAGTGACCGAGTTTAAAATGCTTGCCAAAGCCATCACCCCGCTTCCGGCTGCCAAAGATGAAGTGGTGGACGGCGAAATTGTGCGCCATGCCACCCTTTCCGACCCGGAAACCCGCTACCGCCAGCGATATGCTGACCTGGCAGTCAACCCGGATGTGCGCAAGGTTTTCCAGACCCGTGCCGGTATTGTTCGTGCCATGCGCGAATTCCTGGATGGGCAGGGTTTTCTTGAAGTAGAAACCCCCATTCTGCAGCCTATTTATGGCGGCGCCGCGGCAAAACCTTTTGTCACCCACCATAATCAGCTCAAGCAGGATCTGTACCTGCGAATTTCTTTTGAACTCTACCTGAAACGTCTGCTCGTGGGCATGCTCGACCGGGTGTATGAGATCGGCCGTGACTTCCGCAACGAAGGTGTTTCGTTCAAGCACAACCCGGAATTCACCCAGATGGAATTCTACTGGGCGTACGCCG
>CAYQTY010000101.1:0-10446 GCA_964420535.1 uncultured Leptolinea sp.
GCGCTGGATTTGCCTACCCTAACGAGGCATGGACTGAACCATTCGACACAGCCAGGGTGAATGTCAAACATAATTACACAGTAACAGCTGAACAGGATTTTTTGAAGTTCTCTTTCAATGATCCGGAAACGTACCTCTATGCCTTCAGTAAGAATGAAATGCCAGCGGATGTTTCAATGGAAACATCCTACCTGAACATTGATACCCCGAGTTCGGAAGCATCCGTTGTTTGCCGGGCGGATCCATCTCTCACCAGATTTTATGAATTCCGGATTGTCCATTTCGAAAAAGCTGGCGTTATTTATTACTTCGAGAAGAGTCTGTATTACGATCAATACAAAAGACTTGCCTACGCGCAATTGCCCGTCGAATTATTTAGAGATAAGGAGAACCGGTTGGAAGGACGCTGTCAGGGAGACACCCTCACCCTGTCCCTCAACGGACAACAAGTTGTCAGTATTCAGGATTCAAAAATCCCTTCAGGCGGCCTCGTCGGGGTTGGCGGTATGTCTCACAAAAAAGTCCCTATGACCATCTCTTTCAACTACCTGAACGTTGTTCCGGCACAATAAATCCATATCAAACAAAAACTCTGGAGTCAGCGAAAGACTCCAGAGTTTTTATTTTAATTCTCGGACCCAAAATCTCAAATATTATCTGCCTAAAACTAATCCAATACCCAGCAGAATGGCATAAACAAGTTCCAAACGGCCGGTCTCTGCCAGGACAGAATTCAAATCACGCCCCGTCAGCTTATTTACATGGTTACATACCCTATACGCAAGAGGCAAAGAAATAAACGTTATTATTACCCATGGAAAGGAAACAAAGTAGAACCACAGTACTGCCGGGATAAGGTAGGCCGTTGATATCAATACAAAGAATTCCCTTTTGGTGAAAGTGGCGCCAAAAAGAACAGAAAGGGTTTTCTTACCCCCGGCTTTGTCTGTATCAATATCCCTTAAATTATTTACCACCAGAATCCCGGTAGAGAGGAATCCCATAGCAGCGGCTATCAATAAAACAGCCGGGGTTAGTGTCACAGCCTGCGCGTAATAGGTACCACAAACCGCAGCCAATCCGAAGAATACAAAAACGCCTAACTCGCCCAATCCGTAATACCCATAAGGCAGAGGCCCGCCGGAATATGTCAGAGCCGCCAAAATCGCCAGAATTCCAATAATCAGAATATGCCAGCTGCTGACAAATGCTACATAAATACCCAGTAATGAGGATAAGGCGAAGCAAATCGCCAATCCTATCTTTACCTGTCCGGGAGTGAGGAGCCCCGCTTGTGTGACCCGCAATGGTCCAAGCCTATCCGGTGTATCGGCGCCGCGCTGAAAGTCAAAGAGATCATTGGCCAGATTGGCTGCAATTTGCAATAACAGGGCAATCAAGAGACACGCGACGGCAGGTCCCGGTCGAAAATAGTGGTCATGCCAGGCCAGAGCGCTGGCAGCTAATACAGGCGCGGCAGCGGCAGGTAGAGTATTTGGCCGGCTGGCCGCGATCCGAATTTTTACAGGGGATAGTTTTTCTTTAATTTCCATAATTTTTGAACCGTTATCAGAGTATTGGAATAGAAAAAAAAGAAGGCAGCCCGGTCACCGGATTGCCTTCAGTCTTTAAGAAAAAACAAGCTACAAGTTGTTTATCACCATGCTATATGCTGAAGTCAGGTAGGGAGCAATCAATGGGAGTAAAACAACTACGATAAGAACAACTAGAACAAAAATTAGTGCATACTCAACTAATCCCTGCCCCTTTTCACTGGCATAAAATTTCATCAGCAACCTCCTTTCCCCAAAAAGGCATGATTCCATACGTCATCCTTAAATAACTGAAATTGAACAAAAATAGAATAAAAGCCGAATAAAAATCGCCTTTCATTAATAGGATAGTACAATGTTTCATTTTGAGCAAACGCCTATCAAAAATGTAAGGCTCAGGAAAGAAAAACCGCCAGTTTCAACGTTGGCGGTCGATTATATCCATTAATAACTTCGCTCTTTCAAGAGCACTCGTTGATAGTATCCGCCGCCGCGACAAAATGATTGTTTAGATCAAATGGCGAAAACACACCTTTTGACGTCACAACACCGCTGATCAATGTTGGCGGTGTGATATCGAACGCAGGATAAAAACCCTTTACTCCCGCTTTTACTGTCCGTGTATCTAAAAATTTCAGGCTTTCTTCCGGGTTACGCATTTCAATTTTTACGTCTTTGATATGCGGCTCGGAAAGTGATGGGTTGCGCAGGATGTAGCAGGGGATTTTGTGATAATGAGCTGCCATAGCCAGTTGAAATGTGCCCACTTTATTCACTGCGTATCCATCGAGGGTTACCACATCCGCGGCGCAGGCAAACACATCCACCAATCCCTGTGACATCATAAAACCCGGCATATTATCTGTCACCACGGTGACAGGAATATCCATTTCTTGAGCCATACTGGCTGTCAACCTGGCTCCCTGCAAAAATGGTCGGGTCTCAGGGCAAATCAAAGAGATTTCTTTTCCCGCTTTCCGTGCCTCCAATAATGTGTAACCGATATAGGTCTCCGCAAAACACTGTGTCAACAAACGAACTCTATCAGGAAGCATGGCTGCCGTATAGGCGCCGATGGTGCGGTCTTCTTCATAGCGTTCTTCAAGTATTTTATTAACAAAATCCAGTCCGGCCTTTTCGATATCTTTACCGGCATGCAAAGCTTGAAGTAACACATTCAGGATCCGGTTCATATGCCTCACCTGAAATGCTGCCGTCGTCGGCCTGGCGTGACCGATTTCATCCGCTGCCGCAATTAAAAAGGATTCGATCTCACCTACCGGTTTATTTTTCGCTTCATGAGCTGCCAGAACCATTCCACAGGCCGATGCCAACCACGGCCCCATGCTTTGTGTCACCATATCGCGGATTGCCTGGATTACCTCCGTATAATGCTGGCAGGTAACAAACTCCACCTTCATCGGGTAAATCCTGCGATCGAGAATAAAAACTTTTCCGTCTTCGTAATGAGCTACATTCTTAGGATTAATAAGATAACCAAGACCATCAGCATAATCAAATGACATCATGAATCCCTTTCTACAATTAATTACCGGGCTACCCGCCTGGCCGCGCAAAATGTAACACCGTCATGCTGAACATCGAACGCCACAGGCAGGTCAGAATACAACGTTAATCCTTCGCGTCTGATAGGCAAGAAAATAAGGCTTTCGGGAGGATAAGAGGGGTCGTTTGCTTTAAAAACCTGAAACCGATTATCCGCATAATAGCGAACAAGGTCCGGTATGAAAGCCACGAAAATATTATCCGCTTCTTCTTCTTGATGATTTACCTTTATCGTCAGTTCCCGGTAACAGGTTAGCCAGTAATCTAATTCATACTTTCCGGCAGCACCCTTGATGCCGCCAGCCAATTCGTTGTAATAAGAGTATTCATACGGATGATTTAGGGCTATCCCACTGATCCCGGGGATCACTAACAAGAGCGCGATTACAGCCTTGATCCATACATGGTTTAAACTCATTAGCCTGTCAATGGTTGCCGCGCACAAAAAGAAAAATGGCGGGAGAATGAAAAGAAAATGCCGGTAATTATCGTACATGGGTGGACGAGTGATAAGAACGTATCCAAACGGGATAAGAAACCAGGCGCACATTAGCCAGCTTTCGGTCGGAATCATCTTTTTCCAAAAACGAACGAAGAGCAAGACAAAACCCGCCAGACCGGTGAGAACAGCGGGAATTGTCAATGTTACGGCCATCAGCCATGGCAAATAATCAACCGGCAATTGTTTCGAATCGTAAACCACTCCCCGGAATAATACGCCAACCCCTACCGGATTTTCTGCCATATGGAAGAAGACTTCAAAGAAACGTTCCGTTGTGTTTTGCCACAAATAAGGCCAACTGATAAAAGTGACAACAATCGCGGCCAACGCGTAGAAAAATATAACAGGCAGAGATTTCCATCGCACTCTTCGAAATAACTCCACCGCGATCAGCAATCCTGCCATTGGCCCCAGAACTCGTGTTGATGTTGTTATCCCCAGAACCAAACCGGCAATGAATATCCATCCAATCATGTTCCAATTCACTGAAGATTTGGATGGATTTGTAAAGACAATTTTTAGGATACTACCGGTGAAAAAACCTAAACGGGATATCCAGGCAGGAAAAATCCAAAAGCTTATTGTCAGCAGACCAATAGATAAAGTTACAACAGAAAGAATAGATAATGAGCTAGAGAAAATCGAGACAGCTTTTTCAGAGTAGGTTTGAAGCGGAATGGATTCCCGGTTATTTGCCAGGAAATTGAATGCTCTGAGAACAAGATCTCCATCCAATCGAGAATTCATACCTAGTATCGTTTGTTGAAGTGAATTAACAATGTATTGTTTGAATACCCATCCGGCCACGGAAAGGATAGTCAGAATACCGCTTGATATATTAAAGATATTAATCCAGTACTTTGGAACCGGTCTTCCGGTCGCAGAATCCTTATAAATGATTTGTGTTTTTAGGATGGTATCTACTTTATCAACTAGGATTATTCCGAAATATATAGAGGCAATAAATAGGACCATGAATGGAATATCTTTAGGGTCGATCCATGAGATTCCAAACACCACAGGTTGAGAGGCAAATAGCGAAACGGTAATAAAGGACGTTACCGGAGAAAACCAGCGGTTTAACAGCCTGTAGAACAGCAAAACACCCGGAATAAAAAAAAGGAAGTTAATTAAATGCCATAAATCGATAGTGGGAAAAGAAACCACAATGGTTTGAAGTAGATTGACGATCAATTGCCCAAAAACCAGGTAGGCTGGACCATACAGGCGTAAATTATCCGGCCCGAGAAGGCTGTCAAGACTAAACTGGCCTTCCATGCGATCACGTATGGAATAAGCCTGCAAAGATTGGGCTGCGTACCGGTAAAGGTCTGGTTCGTCCCAACTGGCGCCATAATTCCGAAAAAGGCTTAATCCTAAGATCAACCCGGCTACAATGAGAATTAATTCAGGCAAAAAACGCCAGCGGGAATTAAATTTCACCTGTGCAATCCTTATCCGGTCATTTTGGTGGAATCAGATCCCAACCAAAAAATATTGTCTTATATCACGTGACCGGGGTTCATCATTATAATACGGCCCTCACAGTATTAAGAACAAACAAAAAGTTTACGAGGCAGTCGGAAGAAACGAGATCAGAAATCTATGTTTTTAGAAATTTCTTGTTTACAAAAAAAACTACAGCTACCGGTGACACAGGTCTTACCAATGGGGTAAAAAAATCCCCGGTGACTTCCGGGGAATTAATCGCTAGAGGGTTTCGCCGAAGTTACTTTCGATGAGTTTTTTGATGGCTGACAGGGCATCCTTTTCTTGTTCGCCATCGGCGGAAACCAGAATTTCATGTCCCTGGTCAACTCCCAAAATTAATACAGAAAGGACACTTTTAGCATTCACTATAATGCTGCCGGTAGTAATATTCTGTACTTTAATATCGCAGGGGAAAGAATTGCATGTTTTAACAAACAATGCTGCCGGCCGCGCGTGTAATCCAGCCGAGTGGGCCACAGTGAATTTCTCTTCAGACAAAATCAACCTCCTGCAGATATTCTATCCGGGTGTACATACATCAAGACAAAAAAACGCCTTGTTGATTACAAAGCCTATACATTGATAATTGCTTTTACCCCGGATATAAATTGAAAACGGATATGGATTCATGATCCATTATTTCGGAATATTATAATTCAAAGCATTCCTGTATCCAGACAAAAATCGATAAACAGGATTAATGTACATGACTTAATTTGGATGCAAACAAGTTATTTAGAGCCGGGAGTGATTCCATCATCTCGGGGTGCTCCGGCTGCCAATTCCCATTTTCCCGGGTTTCTTGAGAATAAGGAAAATAATCCGGCAACGCCAATAAACAAAATAACCAGCCCTGCCACTCCAAAATTCACGACCAATGTAGTGAAAAGAAATGGCGGCCACATAAAACCGTCACCGATGGAAATAATCTTTACGGCGCCCTCTGCTATGGTGGGAAGGTTAAAATGTCCGACCGTCGCGGCTGCTGTGAATAAATCAGCCATATTGTTACCGAGGTAGAACCCCCCTCCTAAAATGATCAATCCGGCAATTATTATCCTGACTACATTCCCTTTCATAACCGGAGCGCACATCACCACAACAAACGGAATGATCGCCAGATCAGCAAAAACCAGTACCCGATTTCCTGGAAGAATGAAAGACATCAAGATCAAGATTGGTATCAGCACAAGCGATGAAGAAAAGGCAGCCGGGTAACCAATCAAAATAGCCGAATCTAGTCCAATATAAAAATCCCGCCCGCTGTACCTTTTTTGCATAAAAACCCGCGCAGCCTCTGATACAGGGATCAACCCTTCCATCAAAATTTTAACCATACGTGGTAGAAGCAACATGACAGCCGCCAGACTCATTCCACATTCCAGTATTTTTGTCAGCACAGTAAGGAGATCACCGGTATTGTAATAACCTATTGCGCCCAAAACCAGCCCGATCAACAACCCGAGAATGACAGGATCTCCAACCAGTCCAAATCGCTTTTGGATGGTCTCAGTATCAATTGTAAGATCGCGAAGCCCGGGAATTCGTTCAATTATCCAGTTTATGATTATCGCGATTGGAACAACCGGTGCAGATATTAGGTGCGGGATCGAAACTCCGGGGATGCCAAAATAGGATTGAACTGCTTTGGCTGTCCAATCTGCGAGAAATAAAGCGAATGCTGCCGCGATAGCTGCCGAAACAAGCCCATAAGCGATATTCCCGGTTGCGGCAGTGATCATAGAACCAATAAAAGCAAAATGCCAGAAATTCCAGATGTCGACATTCAGCGTGCGCGTTACCCGGGTAAACAAAAGTATCAAGTTTACCGAGAGAGCAATCGGTATGACCCATATTCCGACGGACGAACCGAACGCTATGGCAGCCGCGGAAGGCCAACCTACGTCAACAATATCAAGTTTATTTCCTGTATTTAAAACCATGGCATTCGCGACACCGGATAAACTTCTTACCATCAAGTCGATCACTAAATTTATTCCGATAAACGCAATACCTGTTGTAACCGCCGCCCTGAAGGCCCTACCCGGCCTGGCTCCCATAGCAAATGCCAGCAAGAAGATAAATACTGGAAGTATCAGAGTAGAACCGAAATTATTTATCGCGGTTTGAATTCCCATGGATTATTTTCCAGACTTCATCAAACAGGCAAAAAAATTCTATGCCTAACTTCTTAAGATCTTCTCGATCTGATCCAGGACTTCGTCTTTTCCAACACCAGTGAGAAAAGCAAGTGTTTGAATCACAGGTTTTCCCAGGTTCCCGGGCACAGGTGTTGTCGTGACAATCAAGTCTACCCCCCCGGCAAGACCCGGCACTTCCATGGCTTTACACTGTTGTGTAATGACCTTTACGCCGCGTTCCTGCATGGCCTCTTCAATCCCAATCGCAACTACAGTTGACGTGGCAATAGCTGTTCCACAGGCTACCAGGACTATTTTCGCTTTATCCTCCATTTCCACATCCTCCATTTTCTATATTGATTCAGGCAAAAGAAGTGCTACCCGAACGTCGTCAAAGGTTACAGCAGCCATCAATTTTTCAACTATCTCCGGTTTTTGTAATATAACTGCGATTTCTTGCAACATATCTATTTGCGATTTTGGATGTTCCAGAGACAACAGGAAAACCAGTTGCACACTCACATCCTCATCAGGCTTGATCATATTCTTGAAAATGACAGGACGAGTCAGAGTTGCCAGGGCAACTCCAGGCTTTATTACGTGAATTGCTTCCGAGTGTGGAATGGCTGCATTTATCGCCCCTTCCAGTGGAATCCCTGTGGGTAGTACCTTCTCGCTCTCCAGGGTGGCATCAATAAAAGTCTCTTTTACATAACCGTTCTTGTGTAACCTTTTACCCAGATTCTTTATTACTTCTGTTGCGTCTGTGGCATCCAGATGAAGACAAACCACATCATCATCCAATAGTTGCAAAAGTTTACTGCTCATACTAACCCCGATTCACAATAAATTAGTTCACAACAGCCAGCCAATAAATATGTACGAGTAACTATACAATATTTCAAAAAGATTGTAAACACGAAAACAAATCTATCACAAAGCCTCAAACGGAATTTTTCAGGCTTACTTAATAAGACTAAAAAAAATGGTAGTTTATTCGCGAATAATTAAGAAATATGGTATGATTTTGTCGATTTCTCATTAAAATCTCTAATTCTTTTTATAACAGGAGCAAACTATCAGCGCCAACAATTTTCGAGTCAATGAAACAATCCGGGTACCCGAAGTTCGATTGATCGGAGCAAATGGAGAGAACGTAGGTGTCGTTTCAATTGATCAGGCTCTGCGCATGTCACGGGAAGCCGAGCTTGATCTGGTTGAAGTCTCTGGGAACGCCTCCCCGCCTGTTTGCCGGATCATGGATTTTGGGAAGTTTCTTTATGAACGTACAAAAAAGGAACGCGAAGCCAAAAAAGCTCAGACCAAAATCGAGGTCAAAGAGATTCGTCTTCGCCCCAAAACCAACGAACATCACCGCTCTTTTAAAACTCGAGATGCCAGACGCTGGCTCAATGATGGAATGAAGGTCCGCGTAACCGTACGGTTTCGCGGCCGTGAGATCACCTACCCTGAACTTGCGCTGGAAGATCTAAAGGAAATCGCGGCTGAACTGGCAGATGCAGCAATTGTCGAACAGGTTCCTGCGATTGAAGGCCGTGTGATGACCATGGTTCTCAGCCCCGCAAAGCCGGGAAAAAAGAAAACCGCTGGTGAAGGCACGAAATCTGAAACCAGTGAGTCTTCTACTTCCGACGGCGACACGGCGGAAAAATAGGGTAAAATTACTGTTTGCAATATCCAGATTTCGTTTCGATATCTGGTTGATTCTGCAGAGAGGAGTAATACTGTGCCACGCAAAGCTAAAGCAGGTAAGATCAAGCTGAAGACCCATAAAGCAACCTCCAAACGGTTTCGCCTCACGGTACTTTGATGCGCACGAAGGGTGGCAAGAGCCATTTGCGCCGCCGCACTTCCGCACGCACAAAGGCCTTGCTGTCAGAGATGGTTGAAGTGAAGGCCGAGAAAATCGTCCAGCGCGTCAGCCGCCTCGCCCCCAACATGAAATAGGGGCAATCGTCAATCTTTTTTAGAGCGGCCGTTGGGTGTTTCCAACTGACGAAAGTCGACGCCCAGGGGTTTGCAAAGGAGTAAGTTATGGCAAGAGTAAAAGGTGGCCCTAAAGGTCATCTGCGTCACAAAAAAATGTTGAAATTAAGCAAAGGCACTATCGGCAGCCGCCATCGCCTCATTCGCCGCGCGAATGAAACCATGCTGAAGGGTCTTTGGTATGCCACTCGCGATCGCCGCGTTCGCCGCCGCGATCTTCGCAAGCTTTGGATTGTCCGCATCAACGCGGCAGCCCGGATCAATGGACTTTCGTACAGCCGCCTAATCGCGGGTATGAAAACCGCCGGTATTTCCCTCAACCGGAAAATGCTGGCTGACCTCGCGGTTCGTGATCCGAACGCATTTGCAGCAGTGGCTGGAAAAGCAAAATCCGCTTAAACCCCTCTCTCTGCAAAACAAACAGGATGACTATCAAGTCATCCTGTTTTATTATTAACTGAGTACAATCTAGAAAACAAATGCCTACCTACCTGTTTCCGAATCTAACTGTTCAAATAGAAACCGGTGACATCACGAATGAACCGGTGGACGCCATTGTCAACGCGGCAAATGCGCACCTGCAACATGGAGGTGGTGTAGCTGGATCGATAATTAAACATGGTGGATTTGGTATCCAACGCGAATCGAATGAATGGATAAACTTACATGGCCCGGCTTCATTTGACCACCCGGCCATCACAGGCGCCGGTTCCCTTCCCTGCCGCTACATCATTCATGCTGTAGGTCCTGTCTGGGGTGAAGGAGACGAGGAGGAAAAGCTTGAAACTAGCGTATACTCCAGTCTTATTGTTGCCAATGATCTGAAATGTACAACTGTAGCGTTTCCCGCTATTTCTACTGGCATCTTTGGATTTCCCATGGAACCGGCATCTCAGTGTTTTCGAAAGGCATTTTGTTTGTTTTCTTCGCAAAAGATTCTATTCTTTATTAAAGTTGTGAAAATCATATTATTTGACACGTATGCATTACAAATTTTTACGAATACATTTTCAGATTTTGGAAATAGTCGATCATGATCACATCAAAGAAGAATCCACGTCTTCAAATAGTCCGATCATTACTCCAGGATAAGAAAACTCGGGAAGAGTATGGACAATTCGTGATCGAAGGTGTGCGGTTGGTAGAGGATGCCGCCGATCATGGAGCCGACATATGCGAAGTTTAC
>CAYQTY010000102.1:0-6386 GCA_964420535.1 uncultured Leptolinea sp.
TAGTCGATCAGGCACAGGATGAAGCACGCGGCAAGGGCGCCATTGGCACCACCGGCCGTGGAATTGGACCAGCGTATATCGATAAAGCCGCCCGCCGTGGATTGCGCGCAGGAGAAATTCTGGAACCCGAATCCTTCAGGCTGCGTGTCAAAGAACACTTTACCCAGGTGGATTCCCAACTTCAGACTCTATATAAAAAACAACCGCTGGATGTGGAAGCCCTAACCGCGGAATGGGTGTCGGCTGCGTTCAAACTGGCGCCATACATTCAGGATTCAACGAAACTGCTGCACGACTCTCTTCACAGCAACGATCATGTTCTGGCGGAAGGCGCCCAGGGTACCCTCCTTGATCTGGACTACGGATCCTATCCGTACGTCACCAGTTCCAATACAACCGCGACAGGAATTTTCAACGGACTTGGATTGGGCATTATGCCGGTTGACCGCATCGTGGGCGTCACCAAAGCATTCCAGACCCGTGTGGGCGGCGGTCCATTCCCCACTGAGTTATATGACGAGATGGCTACTCGGCTTCGCGGTACAGGGTCAAACCCGTGGGATGAGTTTGGCACAACCACCGGCCGCCCCCGCCGCGTCGGCTGGTTGGATATGGTCTTACTGCGCTATGCCGTATTGATCAATGGCATCAATGAACTATGCATCACGAAGATGGATATCCTTTCCGGTCTCGCGGAAATTAAGATCTGCACCTCGTATAAAATCGGCAGCATGGATTACGATACCCTTCCTGTTGGTATAAGCGCCGAACAACTGGCATCAGCCAAACCGGTGTATGAAACCCTCCCCGGATGGACAGAAGATATCTCCTCTGTGCGGTCACTAAAAGACCTGCCCCAGGCTGCGCGCGATTATATTTACAAAATCGAAATGCAATCCGGTGTGCATGTGAGCCTGGTATCTGTCGGGCCCGAGCGCGACCAGGTCATTAGGATGGACTAGTTGAAAATAAACTGCCTGTTTTTACCAGGCAGTTTTTCTTTGATGCCCCATTCTAATTTTATAAGCGGAAGAAGTGAAAATAGTATAACTACCGAAATGGAAGAGTAACACATCGAAAACTGATTGGAAGGAAATATCATGGCACCCAGATCTCCCGTTCCCCAGCCCGGCGCAATCATGCGCGATGTAGCTTACTGCACACCCGAAGGTATTTCCCAGAAAATGGATTTGTGCTTTCCACTATGCCAGGATAAACCATCACCTGCGGTGCTCTATGTACATGGCGGCGCCTGGCGCGAATGTGACAAAGACTCAGATTTCTTTTTCCCGCTGATGAAGGGACTTCAAGATGCCGGATATCTGGTAGCTGCCATTAATTACCGGTTGGCGCCCCGGCACCCATTCCCGGCTCAGATCATTGACGCTCGCTGCGCTGTCCGCTTCTTACGTAAAAATGCCGGCATTTTGAATATATTCCCTGACAGGATCGGCGCATTTGGTGACAGTGCGGGCGGCCATCTTGTTTCATTAATGGGTCTGGCTAACGAAAATGCCGGTTGGGATACCGGTGAATGCACCGGTATATCCAGCGCACTACAGGCTGTTGTGAATCTTTATGGGATATCCGATGTATCCAGAATATTTGGCCACGACGGATCAGAGATCAGGATGCAGGTTTTCCAGGTGGGTGATGACGACAACGACCCGCGTTTGAAACAGGCCAGTCCACTTCCCTATGTGACCAACTCCGCTCCCCCATTCCTGGTCATCCATGGAGATAAAGATTCGGTCGTTCCCATGGAGCAATCAGACTGGTTGGTCAATGCCCTGAAATCCGCTGGAAACTCGGTTGAATATATTCAGGTCAAGAATGCCGATCACCAGTTCTTCCAGGTTGGGACCAACCCTGTCGCGCCATCTGTTCCCGAGATATTCAGCACGATCATCGAGTTCTTCAAAAAAGAACTGCCGCGGGATTAATACCAATTACCCCGGATGGGTTTCATAGACTTCGCCGGTCAGAATGGTGGCCCATTTGATCGATTCGAAGTAAATATTCTTAATTACGTCAGGCTGTAACCCGCACCGTAAAACCTGGTCCCATGCGCCCTGTTCCACCGCTATGACAGTGTTCAGTGCCAGACCTATCTTCCCTTGCCGGTTGGTGAGTGCGGCGATCACGTCATCTGCCAGCGGGATACTGGAAACGACCTGCGACATGGGGATATCCATAATGGCATCCAGCACGGAAAACAATCCGGCCAGGAAGAATGATTCTGCCTGAGATTCTCCTAACGCTTTGCCGATCATTTCACACATCTTCGCGCGTTGCAAAGCGATGGCCGTCAACTCATGAGGTTTGTCATCCACCGTTGACATCATCAGCAACATCATCCATCCGCGCAATTGACTGAGTCCGATCAGCGAAATTGCCTGGCGGATCGATTTAACAGTTGTCGCCAGGGAGTAATACCCCGAGTTGACCAGCTTTAGAAGCTTGTAACTCAATCCCACATCCTGCGATATCAATGTTTCCAGAGACTGGAAATCGGCTTTGGGATCAGTCACCTGCGCGAGCAACCGCATCACAATAAGCCTGGATGATTCCATCTTGCGGGTTTTGACGATATTCGGTTTACACAGGTAATACCCCTGGAAGAAGTCAAAACCCAGGCGGTAACACAGATCATAGTCTTCCAGGGTTTCAACTTTCTCTGCCAACATAAGAATGCCGTATTTTTTATAGGTATTCACCATATCCGGCAGCAAAATGCGTTTGGTGCCCATCAGATCGATCTTGATCACATTAATGAGTCCGCTCTGTAATAACGGAGCCACCCTGTCTGGTGACACCACATCATCCAACGCGATCTGGAATCCACTGGCTTTCAGCTTTTTCAGGGAATCAATTAATTGGTCATCAAGAGTAATATCTTCAAGCACTTCAACGACCACCCGATCAGGAGGCAACTGAATGGGATATTTACCGACCAGAAAATTGCGGGTGAAATTTATAAACGCAAAACCCGTACCAACAATGTTGTCCAACCCAATTTCAGAAAATGTGTTCAGCAAGACCTGTGTGGTGGCATAATCGCCGTTTGTTGTAACCCCCGACGCATTGCCGGATTGCACAGACCGGTATAACAACTCATAAGCAATCGATTCGTTGTTCCGGTTGAAAATTGGTTGTCTGCCTACAAGTAGATCTGTCACGTCTGCCTGGTTTCTCCCCAAAACTGCATTGGAATAAGAAATTTATCTACTTCACATTAATACAATTTTAGTCCAACCGAAATTATTAAGGATAAATTTAGTATAAATCTTCCCTTAATTATTGGATTCCTGCCGAAATGCCTGGCCTGTAAATTGCACCCCTTATAAAAAAAGTCACAATTCAAACAACCGGCGGTTTATATGAAACAATACTCAGGCAGACAATCCCAATCTCCTCGTTGGCTTATTCCCCTGATCGGGATTTTTCTCATACTCGCGGCAGGTACAGCTTATCTCACCTGGCAAATTTTCTTTTCAGAGCCTGAAGCGCAGTATGTTTTTCCTAAATATTCCCAGCCCAAAGACATGGCCACCGCAGAATTGGAAAGGGCTCTTCAGGTTTCACTTAATAAACACCCGGAAGTACTCTCGTATTTGCTTTATCGGGTAGCTATAAAAAATGTCGTTTACTCTGAAGATAAGAATACTGCGCTACTCTGGCTCGCATTGTATGACAAAGATACCGATACATTGATACCGGCTGAGCCCGGTCTGGCCATCGCCCGGCGCGGAGACGACAACTCGTGGACAGTGACCGTCCAGGCCGATGAAAATTACAGCGCGCTGTTGAAGTCTTTGCCTGCTTCGATGATCGATGAAGAAATTAAAGGGCAATATATCGCAGAACCACAGGCGTTGACAAAAGGCGCCGCGCCTCTTCGCGGATACCGTTTACCCTGGCAGAAAGGGGTGACAAAATTTCTGACAGGCAGTATAGGTCATGTTTTGACTTACAAATCCTGCCCGTCTGCCTGTCTCTACGCGTTTGATTTCGCGGATGGCGGCAATTTCCCCCTTTTGGCGGCAAAAGCGGGGCGCGTAAAATACGCCGTATGGAAATATCCCGATAACAATCACGAACATGCCAATTACATCATTCTCGAAGATGATTCCACGTCGCCGGTTACCTATCAGGTGTATTACCACTTATCTCAAAATACGATCCCTGAGCCTCTCAGAGCTAAAGGCGCATTTGTGAAACAGGGTCAATTTATTGGAAATGTAGATAACACCGGATACAGTTCCGGGCCGCATTTGCATTTCCACGTCCATGCCAATCCCACTACATTCTGGGGGACATCGGTAGATATTGTGTTTGAAGATGTTCCCGTTAACGGTGGGCGTCCACGTACGTGCTCTGAAGCAAAAGCGTTTCCCACCTACGGCAATCAATGCATGCCGGGTGACAAGTACACATCCAACAACGGTGATTCAAAGCCGCCAACCGGAGTTTTGAGCGCCCCAACAGCCAACATGGTTGTCACAGAATCAACGGTGGCTGTCAGCGGATACGGAACAGATGAATCCGGTGTTGCCCGCATTCAACCCATGGTTAATTATGACGGCATGTGGCGTCCCGCGGGTGAAGCCATTTTGTCATCCGCTTTTGTAGCAGATGTTGACCTGTGCGCGGCCGGTGTTCCTGATGGTCCGCTCTCCTTCGGGTTAAATATTTGGGATAGCGGCGGTAACAAAACAGCCGCACCTGTGGGTGTGGTAAAAATCAATAAGAAATTCACCTGCCCCGTTCTTCCACCGGCTTGTTCACCGGCAGCAAACCAGGCTGCCCTCTACAACAACGCGCGCTACCAGGGGTACTGTCAACTGGCAGAAGAAGGTGAAATCGCCGACTTGAACACCCTGACAGACCTGGGAATAGACAACCTCGAGTCCATCCAGCTTGGCGCGGGTATGGGAGCCATTCTGTTTGATGAACCCAACTTTACAGGCCGCAGTCAAACCCTGACATCCTCTGTAGAAGATCTGGATGGTCAGATCATTGGCGGGAACCATGCCGCTTCACTCATACTGGTTAAAGTAATTCCGGCTCCGGGTAAACCGGTGCTTGACAACGTTACCGGCCCTTCCGGAGCAGCCCTGACTACCGGCGATTCCATAACACTGGCCTGGGAGCCTGTGGATGGTGCGTTGGATTACCGCGTTGAACTCACCGGACCGGATGGATTCCAGACGGCACAGGACTGGCGCGCAACCACCGGTTATTCCGTCGGGAGTCTGAAAGCCGGGTCGTACCAGTGGACTGTCCTTGCTCGAAACAGCGCGGGACAAAGTTCCGCCACCGGAATGTTCAAGGTCCAACCGGGCAAATCGAATGAAGCGGAACCAGTTGCTTCTCCGTATGAAGCAGCATTCTCCGGCGATGTTGCCGGGTGGACGTCTACCGGTCTCTGGCAGCGGACCGGATTCAAGACCGGAACAGAAAGTCAAACTGGTTGGATTTTCGGGTCAGATTCTTCCTACAGCAAAGAAGGATCGCGCGCGTTCGGCGATCTGACGTCACCCGCCATATCCATCGGGCACAAAGGCCAGCAATTGACTTTCCGGTATGCCACCGGAACCGAATCATCCGGAGAGATTTGGGATCAGCGGCATGTTCAACTCTCGGTTGACGGCAGTGAGTTCCAGAATATCCTGACGATTTCCGGCAAAACCGATGGCAGTCAGGCAGAAAGCAAACCCGTCGATTTGTCTGATTATGCGGGAAAATCCATTCGAATTCGCTTCCATTTTGACACCGTAGATGGGTCATACAACCAGGGGCTGGGATGGGCGATCACGGCCGTCCGCATCAGTGACGATCCGGCGAAAGTGTGCTCCGAATATGCCGATGATGGCGTTATTGAAACTGCCCGCGATATCGCTATCGGTGGAACAGCCGAAGCACAATTCTGCCCGGCAGGCGATACAGATTTTTACAAATTTACCGGTGAAAAAGGCAAGCCATTTACCGCCAGTATGACAATTACATCCAGCGTACCAGATGTGAAGCCAGTGTTTTCCCTTCTATCTGCGGACGGCAAGACCACAACCGCCGAGGGTAAAGTCAATGCGCTTGTTTCTCAGATCAATACCAGGCTTCCCGAGGATGGGATTTATTATCTAAAACTGGGCGCAGCTACCGGAAAATCTGATACACCGGCTTTGAATTACACCCTTTCCCTGATCCAGGACAATACACCACCATCAGTGAAGCTAACCAAACCCGCGGATGGCTCGGTAAGCCTTTCCCTTCCCATGGCATTGGCCGCGGATGCAGCGGATGGCAACAAACCGGCCAGCCGTGTTGAGTTCTATGTGCAGCCAGCCGGTGCCGGAGCGGAAGGCGCGGTTCGTGTGGCTATAGAT